>CAMLLE010000646.1 GCA_946480555.1 uncultured Verrucomicrobia subdivision 3 bacterium | reverse complement strand
TTTGTGTTTCCAACGCGTCGCGAAGGGCTGCCCATCGCGCCCATGGAAGGAATGGCCATGTCGCTGCCCATCATTGTCAGCAGGATTCCCGGCGTTACTGACGTCGCCTGCGTCAATCAGGAAACCGGGCTCTTGGTGCCAGTAAACGACGCACCCGCTCTCGCACTGGCGATGGAGCGGCTTGGGACCGACGCCGGACTTCGATCCACTTTCGGACACAATGCGCGGCGCCGGGTGGAAGATCGTTTTTCTTGGAGGGCGCATATCTCAGCTTGGGAAAAACTTTATTTGAACGGGGGAAGTGAAACGAACTGTGCATCATCGAGCCCAGCCTGACGAAACCAAGGTGCCGTGGCTGTTCACGCTTTTACTGACCGGCTTCATCTTCTGCTACACGGTCGGGCCGCGTTTCAGCGGGTTGGTCTTGGCAGCCCAGTTTTTGGGCCTGGCGATGGGCGTCGCGGTCGCGATTCGATGGATTCGAACCGGCGTTCAAATCCCCCTGCAAATCGGACTCCTGGCTCTCTTCGTTGTTTGGGCGGTCGGCACCGGAGGGGTGCTGGCGACGGACCACGGTCTTTATCTTGGCGGCGTTGAACGCATGTTGGAGATCTTTCTCCTGTCGGTGTGCGTGGCCGCCATAGCCGCAAAATGCCGGACGCCGATCATGGGTTTTCTGGCCATCACGGGGCTCGGGTTGATCTTTGCATGCTACAGCCTGGTGGTCGGAGATTTCGCGCGAGCTCAGGAATTCTCGCAGCAAGGAGAGCGCCTCGTCGGTTATCGCGCGTCGTCCCTGGCCTACAATCCAAACACGCTGGGTGTCTTCTGCGCTCTGGGATTGCCGGGGCTGGCCTTACTGTGGCGAAGGGCTACCCGGCTTTGGCAATCGGCGGTGCTTGTCGGGCTGGGCCTGCTGCTGCTCGCCGGGGCGGTTTACTCCGGATCGTTGAAGGCCCTGGTGCTCGTGCCCGTGTTTCTCGCGGCTTGGGGATGGTTTTGTTACCGCCAGCTGTTTTTCCGGAAAGCAGCCGTCTTCATTTCGGTGGCAATCGCCATTACGGCGGTTGCGGTGGGAATCTCTTTTGTTCTCCGCGAAACCTACAGTGGTTACCGGCTGCGCGCGGTGTTCTCAGGGGAAAGCAAGGATCCGAGCACAGATCTGCGATTGTCGATGATCGAGGAGGGATTGGAGATGGTAAAAGACCATCCGCTCGCAGGGGTGGGGTTGTATCAATTTGCCGCGCGGTCGAGTCACCGCACCTACGCGCACAACGACTACGTGGAAGTCGCTGCAACGACGGGCCTGATCGGGCTTGGAATTTATCTTTCGGTCTTTGCGCTGGCGGCATGGAGACTGTTCGCGATTCGGCGTTTTCACCGAGGCACTGAAGCCGCGCATGTTGCCGGGGTATGTCTGGCGGTTCTAATTACCTGTGGCGTGGCTGCATTTGCCATTGTGTGTTCCTGCAGCATCGAATTCTGGTGCTTCATTTCCGGTGTCTTCGGATTCACATCGGCCGCCTGGCGTGAGACAGCAAGGTTGTCTGTTGGCCACCGGTCGAGGAATGGTTCAGCGCGACGGAAACTTGTGATGCAACGAGACGCGCCCTTCCGACATCACCAACCAGTCCGGACCTGACGTGGTCCGAAGCTCTCAACAGGAAGCAAGCTGCCCTTGGCGCGCGAAGTCTATAAGCGCTTCAACGCCGCTTCAGCCGGGACTCCGGCGAGCGCAGATGAACGATTTCTGAATTGCGTGAAACACATCGCCGTTATCACGGGGAACTACCCTTCGAACGCGCACCCGAATCAAGGAACGTTCGTGCATCAGTTGGTTCACGCGTTCACGGAACAGCAGGTGCGGTGCGCGGTCGTTCATCCATGGAAAGCGCACGAATGGATTATCGAGCGGCGAGGCGCAGTTCGTGAAGAGAGTGCGTCGGTGCAAGGAGTGCGAATCGAGCGTCCGGTTACGTTCTCTTTCTCCAACCATCGTTTGGGTCCTTTCAACACATTTGCACTGACTCACGGAGATTTTAAACGCGCGGTTTGGCGGTCGCTGCGGCGCCTGCCAGAAGCGCCGGACGTGGTGTACGGTCACTTCCTGTATTCTGGCGGTGCGGCGGCAGTCTGGGCAGCGCGGCGAATGGGGCTTCCTGGATTCGTGGCAGTGGGTGAGTCGATCATTCCGAACGAGGGGCAATTCTGGACGCTGAACCATGTTCGCCGAGACACAGCCCGGAGGCTGTTTGCGGATTCGACTGGCTTCATTGCGGTCTCAGATTTGGTGCGGCGGCAGCTCATGTCTGAACTCGCAATTCCGGAGAAGAAGATCGCGGTGTTTCCCAACGGCATTGATCGGCAGCGCTTCCATCCGCGGAACCGAGAGGCAATGCGCCAGAAGCACGGTTTGCCGCAACACCGGTTTCTCGTGGTTTTTGTGGGCGGGTTCAACGAACGAAAGGGAATGGATCGCGTCGATGCCGCGATTCGATCGAT
>CAMLLE010000645.1 GCA_946480555.1 uncultured Verrucomicrobia subdivision 3 bacterium | reverse complement strand
TGTGTTCGTCTGGATGGCGTTTCGCTCCGTGTCTGCGGTTGTCGCCGCGGCGGTCGCCGGGCGGTTTCGCTCAAGCCACTCGTAGAGCACGGGCAACACAACGAGCGTGAGGAAAGTGGATGTCACGATGCCACCAATCACGACGGTGGCGAGCGGGCGCTGCACTTCCGCGCCGGAACCGCTGGCGATCGCCATGGGCACGAAACCGAAACTGGCAACCAACGCGGTCATCAACTTCGGACGCAATCGCGTGAGGGTGCCTTCCACGACGGCGTCGCGGACGTTGCGGCCTTCGCGGCGCAATTGATTGATGAAGCTGACGAGCATGATGCCGTTCAACACGGCGATGCCGGAAAGAGCAATGAATCCGACGCCCGCACTGATGGTGAATGGCATGTCTCGCAATGCGAGGGCGAACACTCCGCCGGTCGCCGCCAACGGCACGCACACGAATATCAGCGCCGCCTGCCGGAAGCTGCCGAAGCTCATGAAAATGAGGACGAAGATCAACACCAGTGCCAGTGGCACGATGATTGCCAGCCGCAGACGGGCGGCGCGCAGGTTCTCGAATTGTCCGCCAAATTCAAAATAGTAACCGGGCGGGAACTCCACCTCGGCCTTGATGCGGTTCATCGCCTCGTTGACGAATCCTTCCACGTCCCGCCCGCGGAGGTTCACGAGGATCGCCGCGCGGCGCTGCCCCGATTCGCGCGTGATCGCTCCCACCGCCTCCAGCATCTCAAAGCGAGCCACCTGTCCGAGTGCCAGCAGCCCGCCGTCCTCAGTCCGGACAGGCAGGCGCTTCATCGTTTCCAGGTGGTTGCGAGCGTTTTCAGCCAGCCGCACCACAATCGGGAAACGCCGGTTGCCTTCAATGATGGTCCCAACCTCCTCACCTGCCAGCGCGGCAGCCACCGCCTGGTTCAAGTGTTCTGTTTCGAGGTTGTACCTTCGCAGCGCCGTGCGATCCGGTTTGATTTCCAGCAAGGGCGAGCGGCCAAACGCATCGAACTCGACGTCGCCCCCGCCGGGAATCTGCCGGAGCACATCGCGGATCTCCGTGGCGATGTGTTCCAGTTCCTGGAAGTCATCGCCAAAAACCTTTACGGCGATATCGGCGCGAACGCCGGCCATCATTTCGTTGAAGCGCATTTGAATTGGCTGAGTGAAAAGCACGGCCTGCCCCGGCACATGCACGGCGAGTTCGCGGCGCATCTGTTCGATCAGTTCGTCCTTCGTGATCCGGCGCCCGTTGACTTTGCGCCATTGCGAAGCCGGCTTGAGCTCCAGGTAGGTGTCGCTGGTGTTCGGTCCCATCGGGTCCACCGCGATCTCCGCTGTGCCGATCAAGCCAAACATGCGGTCAATCTCCGGGAATCTCTCCATCAGGAATTGTTCGGATTTCTCCTGTAATGCCACTGAAACACCGAGTCCCGCGCTGCTGCTGCGGACGAACTGGACCAGCATCGTGCCTTCGTCCAGCTGCGGAATGAACTCAGCTCCCAGGCGGGTGAAGACAAACACCGACGAGCCGAACAGCACGACGGCAGCTGCGACGACCAGCAATTTGAAGCGCAGCGCCCACGCCAGCACTGGCGTGTAGAGGTTCTTGAAGATGCGCACCAGCCAGTTGTCGGTTTCGCGAATACGACCGCGCAGAAAATACGAGCAGAGCGCCGGCATGAGCGTGACGGCGAGCACGAGTGAACCGGCCAGCGCAAAGATGACGGTGAGTGCCATGGGCCGGAACATTTTTCCTTCGATGCCGGTCAGCGCGAGAACCGGAACATAGACCACCGTGATGATGAGTACGCCGAAGAACATCGGATTCGCCACTTCCTTTGCGGAGAAAAGCACGGCGTGGAATCGCTCGGCTGGCGTGAGCTCGCGGCCCAGCTGCTTCTGCCTGTGCGCCACGTGCCGGATAATGTTTTCCACCATCACCACCGCGCCGTCGATGATGAGGCCGAAGTCGATTGCGCCCAGGCTCATCAGGTTTCCCGAGACGCGGCTCTCAACCATTCCGGTGACGGCGAAGAGCATCGAAAGCGGGATGGCCAGTGCAACGATGAATGCCGCCCGCAGATTTCCGAGCAGCGCAAAGAGGATCGCCACCACGAACAGAGCGCCCTCGAACAGGTTCTTTTCGACCGTGTGCAGGGTTCGATTCACGAGGTTCGACCGGTTGTAGAGCGGGCGCAACTCGATCCCGGGAGGGAGTTTCTCCTCAATCTGTTCCAGCTTCGCCGCCACGTCACGGGCGACGATCCGGCTGTTGCCTCCGGCCAGCATCAATGCGCCGCCCACGACCGCTTCCTTGCCGTTGGCCGTCGCCGCGCCCGTCCGGAAGCTCGAGCCGATTCCCACTTGCGCGACGTCTTCAACGAGGAGCGGCTGTGCCGAACCGGCAAACTTCAAGGGCAGCTGGGCAATCTCTTCACTGTTCTGAACGCGGCTGGCGGCGCGGATCACAATTTGTTCGCCGCCAACCTCCACCAGTCCGC
>CAMLLE010000644.1 GCA_946480555.1 uncultured Verrucomicrobia subdivision 3 bacterium | reverse complement strand
CATGCTTGAGCAGCAAATCCTTCGCTTCCTTTCGAACTGCCTGTGTCTCGGCTTCCGCAGCGTGCATCGCTTTGCGAGCCGCGGATTCAATCTCTGCATCGGCATGATGCCGCACCTCGAGCCATCCGCGAATCGTCTCCTGTTTTGCCGCATGCAGCTGCGCGTGCTTCTCTTCGACCGCGCGAAACTCAGCGCCGTTCGGCCCGACCGCATGGCGCTGCCATTCGACGCGATTGTAGAAAACTGGCGCCGGCTGGAATTGGTAAAACACAAACAGCAACGCTCCAATCAGCAGGATGAAGAACTGCATCGGGACCTTGAGCAGCGCATTGAACATCAGGCCAAGCCGGCCTTCGCGCAGCGCTGCGCCGCCGATGTAACGCTGTACCTGAGATTGGTCCGTGCCGAAATACGAGAGCGAGAGAAACAGCCCGCCGAACAGCCCACTCCACAGCGTGTAACGCTTCTCCGGATCGAGCGAATAATCGACGGCCTGCAGCTTGCCCATCGCACCGGCCACGTGCGCGGCTTCGTTGAACCCGAGTCCTTCCGGCAAGCGGAAGATCAGCAGGATGAACGCGGTGACCATTCCGACGAAGATGATTCCCATCTGGAACTTCTGCGTCAGGCTCACGGCTTCACTGCCGCCGGTGACGGTGTACACAATCACCAGCACGCCGATACCGACGACGGTGAGATCCAGCCGCCAGCCCAGCACGGTCGCGAGGATGATGGCGGGCGCGTAAATCGTGACGCCTGCGGCCAGTCCGCGTTGCAACAGGAACAGTCCCGCCCCGAGCAGGCGTGTCTTGGCGTCGAAACGATTCCCGAGAAATTCATAAGCGGTGTAAACGCCCAGCTTGCGGTAGATGGGCAGGAAGACGGCGCAAACGATGATCAACGCGAGCGGCAGGCCGAAATAGTTTTGCACGAAGCCGAGTCCGCTTTCGAATCCCTGTCCGGGAATGGACAGAAACGTGATCGCGCTGGCCTGGGTCGCCATGACGGAAATGCCGATGGTGCCCCAGCGAGTCTTTTTGCTGCCTTTGAGGTAGGTGTCGAGATGATCGGTATGCCGCGTGTGCCAGGCGCCGTAGGCGGCAATGCTGATGATCGTTCCCAGCAGGACAATCCAATCCAATGTGTTCATGCGTAGTGCCGCGAAAACAGCGTCAGCAGCACCACGACCGCCACGAAGAACGCCAGGACAAAGATGTAAACACCGCGCCAGGATTTGAAGCCGGGGACTTGGGGATTTTCGTCACCCGCAGGCGAACCCACTGCGGGTTTCGGCAGGGTCGAAGCTCCCTCGCTTCGACTGACCTTCCCTGTCGAAAACAGACTCGTGAGTGCAATCTCGAACTCCGAAGGAGTGACCGGCAGGTAGCCACGGGCGAAGCAAAGCGAAACCCGTGGCGAGAAATCGAAATTCCAACAGCCCCGAAGGTGGCGACAGAAATCCTCCGCCCACTTCGGGGCGGTAAAGCCTTTCCAATACTGAATCCACGGGTTCCGCTGCGCTGCACCCGTGGCAACCAATTCTCGTCCCTTCGGGACTTCGCGAGACTCCTCGCCCTGGCTCGCGCGAAATGAGTGGATTCGAAAATTCATTTGCCCAACGAAATCAGATTGGCGAACAGGCGATAGCCGCCCGGCACACCGGCCGGAAGCTGACGGAAGAATGACAGACTTGTGTAAACGACATGTCCTTTGCCGTACTGCGACACGAGCAATCCGCCTCGCAGCGCACGCTCGCCCGGATCGTTGCACGCAAGGACCGGCGTGAACTTTTCACTCCATTGATTCGGAAAATACAGTCCGCGTTCCTGAACCCAGTTCGCGAAATCGGTCGTGGTGATCTTGTTCGGCGAATTCAGAACGGCGTGATCAGGTGTGAGAATCGTCATCTCCGCGGTTTCGTCGGTGACGCGGTCGCGCGTAATCCGCACGTCGAGCAGCTCGCCAAAACCGTTTCGCTCCGGCTGATTGTATTGCACAACCAGCGTCCCGCCCTGCTCCACGAACCGCGCCAACACAGGCATTTGCTCGATCAACCTGGAACGCACATTCAGCGCGCGGACGCCAATCACCACGGCATCCAGCCCGTTCAGTTGCTCGGCGTTGAGCGCCAGTTCGCTCAAGACAGTGACGCTGCAACCCATCTGCCGCAGAGCCGCGGGGATGGCATCGCCCGCCCCGGCGATGTAGCCCACGTTTTTCGCGCGAACGGCCAGTTCGAGATTCACCGCCTTGATCGCCGCTTCAGGATGCAACAACTGCAGCGGCAAATGGCCGTAACGTACTTCCGCGCGTTCGTGACGATAAGTTTTGCCAGCGATGCTCGCAGTCGCAACGATCCGGGCGGAACCCATTTCCTTCGGTGCTGTGACGGTGAACTTCACCGACTCACGCTGATCGCGCTCCGCGAGTTTGAAGGAATGCTTTGCGGGCGAGACCTTCCAGTCCTTGGGTAAATCGAGTTGCACATTTCCGACCAGATCATC
>CAMLLE010000643.1 GCA_946480555.1 uncultured Verrucomicrobia subdivision 3 bacterium | reverse complement strand
CTGCGGCTGGTCGAGGACGACACAGCCGCGCTCCGGTATTTTTCAGACAGGCTCTCAGCGCCGGAATCTCACCGTTGTGGATCTGTCGATGTCATCCACGTTTCGGACTATGCCCTCCGGCAGGACTTCGATGCGTAATGCACGCGTGGGAGACGTGCTGGAACTGATTCTGGTTCTGGAGCGTTGGATCTTCAGTTCGGCTGTCGTGTCATGCCACTGAAACCGGGTCAGTAGAGAATCCCCTTTCAGGTAAGCAAGGCTTCTCCCGTCGTCTTCATACAGCGTGTATTCGCCGTCGGCGCCGCGATAAATGCGCAATGTCAACGGAGCCTCGACTTTCTCGCCTGTGAACTGGCGAATGGGATCAACCGGAATGATCGCTCCCGCGCGAGCGTAGATGGGCATCGTGGCCAGATCCACCGCACGTGTAATCGTGCGGCCGCCGGAATGTTTCTCGCCGGTCCACCAGTCATACCAATCACCCGATGGCAAATAGAGTTCGCGATTGGTTGCGCCCTTTTCGAAAACCGGTGCGATCAGCAAGTCGCGTCCCCAGAGATACTCATTTCCGAGTTCTGCGGCACGAGCGTCCCCCGGATAGTGCAACCAAAGCGAACGCATGAACGGCAGTCCGGTTTCCCGCGCCTGCCAGGCCAGCGTGTAATTGTAGGAAAGCAACTGGTAGCGCAGTTCCGCATAGCGTTTGACGACCGGCTCGATTGCGGGATTGTTCAGCTCCGATGTCAGCGGTGGTTCGCGATTTTCTATTGGCCCAAGTTCGCTCAATCCCCAGCCCCATGGGAGCCGAGTCCACCAGGTTTGTCCGTGCGCGCGAAACGAAGGGCAGAAGGCGCCAAACTGAAACCAGCGCGCGTAAAGTTCTCCGGTCAATTCCTTGTTCGGATAAAACCCACCAATGTCCGTTCCCCAATAGGGCCCCACGCTGAGTGAATGGTTGATGCCAACCGCGATCTGAGCTTCCAGCGTCTTCCAGGATGAGTCCGTGTCGCCCGACCAGATCCAGCCGCCCCAACGCGCAACGCCCAGATGGCCGTTGCGATGCAGACTCCATGGGCGCCGGTCCGGCTGCGTCGAAATGGGGCCTTCATGATAGAGTTGATGACGTTTCATCCGCTCGAAGAGATCGAACCAATCGCCTTCGTCAGGCCACCAGGCATCTACTCCCGTCTTCACCAGCCCGATGTGTTGTTGCCAGTAGTCTGCGATGTGCGATGAATCGACGGTTTCGCCTTTCTTCGGCGGGATTGAGCCCCGCAGGGTCGGCAGGCGATCGCGATCCCAAGGGACCACGTGTAACACGACCTTCACGTCCTGTTTGTGCAAATCGGCAATCACCTCGGCGGGATCGCGCCGGAACACTTCCGGATTGAAATCGAAGGACGGCTGCTTCGTGTTCCAACCGCGTGGAGTGAAGCCGGTGCCAAGGTAAATCACCGCGTCAATCGGGATGCGCTTCTCGCGGAAGGTCTGCACGATGCGAACCATCTGCGCATCGTCCTCCAGCGTGCGATGAGACTGCATGTAGCCGAGCGACCACATGGGCGGCAGGACAGCCGCGCCGCTGATGGCAGCGAGGTCTTTCATGAACACTTCCGGTTCGCGGGCATCGAAGACGAACACGTCCAGCAAGCCAGGCACAATCGACTCCATCGGCGGAATGCCCTTGCCCAGCTGTCTTCTCTGATTGGTGAAAGTCTGCCGCATGACCATCGCGTCATTCGTGGCCGCCGGAATGAATTCGCCGTAGCCTTGTTCGCGCATATCGAACTGTCCCCACGGCGTGGCAAAGAACAACCCCCAGCCGCGGGTTCCGATCAACAAAGGAACGGGATTGCGCGAGCCGTAAGCGCCGTTCTGCCAGCGCGGTTCCATTTCTTGAAACGTTCCGCGCCGATCAAACTCCACCGGCGCCTTCCGCCAGTCACTGTCGCGCGCCGGCCTTGGTCCGCCTTCGCCCATTCCCAGCACGGGTTGATCATCGAGCGCAAACGTCACGCTGCCGTCTGCCTTCAATGCAAGCGACTGGATCAACGTGCCGTCGTTTCCCGTCACCCGGATGCGCAATGGCGCGGGCTGCACTTCGACCAGGAGCCCCGCCACTTTCTTTCTCACCGGTTTTCTGATTTCACGCAGCGTCAACACGGGCCGCGGATACTTGCGTTCGGGCAACACGGGACCTTGCGGAAACTCAGGTCTGAAACTTGCCGGTTTGAGAGTGATGCGAAGGGAACCGGCTCCGGCAGCCCGGATATTGAGAACAGCCGGTTCACCTGCGGCAGTGATCTGCTCGGCTTGCGCGAGCGAAGGCATTGCAGCCAGGAGCAACAAACGCAGGACAAACCGGGGAGATGAGCATCGGGAGGCCATGGGTTTAAAGTGTCGGGAGGCGTCGCCATTGTCGAAGCCGAATTGATGGCCACAGGTGTGACGGGCGCATCTCAAGTTTTATAGCGTTTCTCCAAATTCATTTCCGGATCATCTCACCGCGGAGGCGCAG
>CAMLLE010000642.1 GCA_946480555.1 uncultured Verrucomicrobia subdivision 3 bacterium | reverse complement strand
GCTTGAGCAAAGAGGATTTGGAGAAGTTGATGGGCGCGCTGCAATTCAATAAAGGCAATCTGGGAAAAACGCTGACGAACCTCGCGGACTTGAAGTTGATTGATCCCAAGTCGCTGTCTCAATGCCAGAATGCCGGTCAATGCAAGAACCCCGCTGCGTTGGCGGCGTTTCTCTGCCAGAACACCAATGCGTCGGCGTGCAACGCGGCGATTTCGTTCTGCGCGGGAAATGGCGGAGTCAGTCGCGGCCCCGGTCACGCGCCGATGACCTGGAAGGACGAATCGAGCGAGCAGGGCGCGAAATTCAAGGAAGAGGCGCTGCCGGCATCGACAGATTTTGATGACTCCCGCTTTGTCGGTGTGAGCCGCACGGCTCCGGAATTGAGCGGTGACGATGTGGTGGCGGGAAGCGGTGCGCTTGCGAATGCGAATTCAGGCGGCAGCGCAGCCCATGCGCAGCCGATTCTTCCCCGGCACAAGCAAGCGGTGCAGCAGTTTTTTCAACGCAAGGAGTAACCCGATTCACGCATGAGCGAATTCCAGATCCTTAAACCGGACGAACTCAAACCCGCCGCTGAACTCACCCGCAAGACCCTCGATCAACTCGACCGCATTCTGCTTGGCCGCAAGGAGCTTCACCGGCTGGTGCTCATCGGAATCCTGAGCCGCGGCCACGTGCTGTTTGAAGGCTTGCCCGGCCTGGGAAAAACGGCGCTCGTGCGGACGATCGGCCAGATTCTGCGGCTCGATTTCAAGCGCATCCAGTTCACGCCGGACCTGATGCCCGGCGATATTCTCGGGACGCACATATTGCAGCAAACCGAATCCGGCAAACGCGAGATGGTGTTCCAGCCCGGCCCGGTGTTTACGAACATCCTGCTGGCAGATGAAATCAACCGTGCGTCGCCGAAGACGCAGTCGGCGTTGCTGGAAACGATGCAGGAACATTCCGTGACGCTGCTGGGAAACACGCGCAAACTCCCGGAGCCATTCTTCGTTCTCGCGAGCCAGAATCCCATCGAACTGGAAGGCACCTATCCGCTGCCTGAGGCACAGCTGGATCGCTTCCTGTTCCGCCTGTTGTTCGACAATGTCGATGCCGCGGTGCTGGATCAGATCATTTCCGAACGCCGGCGGGGTGAGCTTCCGGACGCAACCTGGCAGATGGAACGCGCGGACCTGGAAAGCTTGTTTCAGATCATGGGCCGCATTTTCCTGCCCAAGCCCGTCTCGCGTTACATCGCGCGGCTCGTGACAGCGACGCATCCGGGTTCGCCGGATGCCGCGGAGGCCGTCAGCAAGTATGTGAGTTACGGCGCCTCACCGCGCGCGGCGATTGCGATTGCGGAGGCGGCGCGCGGTCACGCTTTGATATCCGGCCGGGCGACGGTGGGCTTTGAAGACGTGAAAGCCGTGGCAGAACCGGTGTTGAATCATCGGTTGATTCTCAATTATCAGGCGCGGTTCGACCGCATGACGCCTTCCAAAGTTGTCGGCGAATTGGTGAATCGCCTGGAGGAAACCGGCCTGAAGCTGCCATCCGATGTCCAACTGCAATCCGCATGAAAACAAGGAACTGGTGGAACCGCATGCGCTGCGGGCGGTGGATCAACGGCGCAACCGTTGAATCAAATGTTCAACCACGGATGGGCAGGGAGGGACACGGATTTCAAGACCTTCATCCGCGTTCGAAAGTGCGGAGGTCACAGACCGCCGCTGTGAGGATTGCTTCCGGGTTTTCTTCCATCCGTCTTTATCTGCGTTCATCGGTGGTCAGCCTCATTTCACCTTCGCTGCTTCTGCTCGGATTGCTGACGTGCTCTTTTCCAGTGCATTCCGCGGAGTTCTTCGGCCCGATCTCCGTCACTCATCAGCCCTTGGTGAACGGAGAAACTTCCCACGGTTATCGCGAATACCGGTTCCTCGTGGAGAACAGTTCGCAAAAGGAAACCCATCAGGTTCGCATGGTTTTTCCCGAACGCTCGTATTCCGGGGGCGATTCGATTTCGCGCATCTCTCGAACGGTCGCCCTTGCACCCGGCGCACGAAGCACCGTTTCGATCTGGCAGCCGCCGTTGATACAGGCCGGCAATTCGCAACTGCGAGTCATCGTCAATGGCGAACCGCTCGGCACGATGTCCATTCCGGTGGCCAACCACATGAGTCGGCATGGTTCCGGCGGGTTGATGCCCGGGACTGTTTTGGTAAGCCGGTCTGTGAACTTTGACGAGCTGGCGAAGGCTTTGCGCGGACAGGGCCGGACGCCCAGTTCTGCTTCGATGGCGGTGGGCCGGCCGGACGCCGGTTGGGCGAGGGGTGTTGTTCCCGCTGCGTGGTCGCCCGATCATTCGGCTCACGGATCGCATTGGCTGGAACTTGAGTTTTCCCCGCCGATTGCGGCGGATCGTTTGCGTGTGCATGAAACCATGGGATCGATCCACAGCGGAATGATCTTCCTGACCGGCGCGTCGGGATCAAACCTCGCTCCCGTTTCGATATCGGGCGGGCCTGGTCCAACAA
>CAMLLE010000641.1 GCA_946480555.1 uncultured Verrucomicrobia subdivision 3 bacterium | reverse complement strand
GAAAGACGGAATCGGGTTTGTTCACTGGATCGACGATTGAGGGCAGCAAGTCGGGACGCGCCGTGTAGAAAGCAAACAGACCGCTGCCGATGAAAAAGAACACCGCTGAGATCGGAAGGTAGAGCAAGGCGCCAAGCCAGACACTCCGCGCCGCGGCTCGATCTGTCTTCGCGGTTTGATAGCGCTGCACGTAACTTTGATCGATTCCGAAGTTTTGCAGGTTGATGAAGATTCCATTCAACAATACGACCCAGAAAGTCATTTTCGAAAGTTCCGGCCCAAAGCTGCCCAGGCTGAATTTATTGTGCTCTGAAGCGATCTGAAACAGCTGGCCCGGCCCCGCGGGCATTCCGAAGACCAGAATCGCCACGCACGCCAGTGCGCCCACAATGAACACGATGCTTTGCACCACGTCAGTCCAGATCACCGCTTCCATGCCGCCAAACAGGGTGTAAACGATGACCAGCAGCCCGGCGCAAAGAATGATCGCCGGAATGCTCCAGCCGATGAGCGGCGCGAGCGCGAGCGCAAGGAGATAAAGGATGGTTCCCATGCGCGCGAGTTGCGTCAGCAGATAACAGATCACGGCGTAAGTGCGCGCCCAGGGACCGAAGCGATGTTCGAGATGCTGATACGCCGAAACTTCCCCGGACCGGCGATAGAACGGCACAAAGTATTTCACCGCAATCCACGTGGTGAGCGGAATGGAAAGACTGAAGACGAATGCATTCCAATTCGTTGCGAAAGCTTTTCCTGGAAGCGCCAGGAAGCTGATGCTGCTGACGTAGGTTCCGAATATGGAAAGGCCCACTGCCCATCCAGGAACGCGCCGGCCAGCGGCCATGAATTGCTCCGTACTCAGACCCTTGCGGCCGAACCAGAGTCCGAGAGCCACGACGCCTGCCAGGTAGAGGATCAGAACTGCGATATCGATGATCGGAAGAGACATCGTCCATGTGCGGGACAGCGCCCGCTGGATCAAAGCGTGGAAGGAGCCGTCGAATCTTTCAAGCCAGCACGGCCGCCCGCGGATGTGCCGACGCCTTCCGCTTTGAATTCTCCCACCAGCGAGCCGAGGTAACGCTCGAGATTCGTATAGCCGTCTTTGCCAATCTCATTGCCGTCAGCCGCCGCATTCGGATTCAGCCCGGCGAGTTTCTCCCAATGATCGGGCATTCCATCCCCGTCCGTATCCCAATCCGCGGGACGATGCACGACCGGGTAATCCTCCCAGCCGCCGACGTCTTCCTGCGAATCCGGCAGGCCGGGCAAACCAGTTTTGTTGCCTTTGAATTTCGCCGTGCCATCGCGCACTTCTGAGAGAATGCGTTTGTCGTGCTCATCGAGCGTCGGGAAATTGCATCCCACGTTCGCCAGCACATCGGCGAAGGCTTCCTCGGCGGATTGCGTTTTGACGTGCGGCTCGAAAAACGGCTTGTCCGACCATGGGCTGTATTCGGTCGGCACGCGTCCACCGCGTTCGGTGGTGGCAATGCGGCCCGCTTGTTGGTTCGTGAGACCAAAGTGACCCGGCATGACGTTTCCCGCGAAGTAATAGCGCTGCGAACCATTGAACCCGCCGTATTGAGCGTTGAGCGCGTAAAACCAGGCAGTGGCCGGGCCGGGCTTGTAGAAGTTGTTCACGAAATTGACTTCATGTGCGCCGCCATCAGTGGCGCGGCTCTTCCAGTTGTAAACGACGTTGTTGCGGATATCGATCCGGCCAGCGTAGCTGTGATCCGCCTTGTTCAATCCGCCGGCGAGGCTCCAGTTCCGGCCCGCGCAATGCGCGAGCAGGTTGTGATGAAAACTCCCGATGTCGCCGCCGATGCTGGCCGCATATCCGTGCTGGGTGCCGGGTGGATATTTCTTATGACCCGCAGCATTGAGCGCTTCGGAAATCAAGGTGCGCTGCAACGTGATGTTCTTCGCGCCCCGTGAACTGAACGATTCATCCAGCGTCCAGCTGATGGAACAATGATCGATGATGCAATTGTCGCTGCTGGCCAGCCCCATACCGTCCAGCGTTTCGCCTGAAGTGTTCCCGGGCCGCACGCGAAGG
This sequence comes from uncultured Verrucomicrobia subdivision 3 bacterium, assembly GCA_946480555.1. Next base: position 459 of record CAMLLE010000641.1, on the reverse strand, counting down.
TAGCGGACGATCGCGTCCCGCGCGCCCATCATTCCGAAGTTGTAATTGCGGATGCAGATGCCTTTGCCCGGCGCAGTCTGACCCGCGATGGTGAGATTGGAATTCGTGCTGCGAACGACGAGCCTGGATTGGAGGGTGATCAAACCGGAAACGTTGAAAACAACTGTGCGCGGACCGGAAGCTTCGACTGCCGCGCGCAGGCTGCCCGGCCCGCTGTCGTTCAAGTTTGTCACCGCGATCACGCGACCGCCACGTCCTCCCGAGGCAAATCGTCCGTAGCCTTCGGCTGTGGGGAAGGCGAGTTGCCGGGCGAAAGCAGGAAGAGCAAGGATGAAGCCCAGGAACAGCGTTGGAATGCCAAATCTCATTATGAACAAGCCGGGATCAAGTCTCACCTGATCCCGGCTGCAAGTTCGATTTCTCGCAATTACTGCGGGAGCACGAGGCGATAGAACACCG
>CAMLLE010000640.1 GCA_946480555.1 uncultured Verrucomicrobia subdivision 3 bacterium | reverse complement strand
GAGGCGCACCGCATCGCCGCCATTGCCGAGGCTCCCACTGTATTCGCCCAGCACGAGCGCTGCATTGAAGCCAGGGTTTGCGAGGAAGAAGTTGGTCATGCTCCGCGCCACGATTGCGTAGCCGCCGGCAGCGAGGTTTGCATTCGGAAAATTGAAATCCGCTCCACCACGCAAGCGCCAGCCGGACAGATTCACGGCGTTCGTTCCGCGATTATGGATTTCTACAAACTCCTCGTCGTCATCTTCTGTGACGGGATGGTATTGGATTTCACTTATGACGACCTCGCTCGGCAGCGGGCGGGCATTGGCAGTGCCCGGCGTTGTCTGCGCCAACCGGCGGAACTCGATCGAGCCATCCGGCGAACGCCCAAATGCGACACCGTTTTCCTGAGCGTCGAATCGCAGCGCATCCACCACCCGGCTGCGATCGGCGGCAATCAAGTAAATGGTTTCGCCAGCCGCATCGAGGGCGAATCCAAGTTGCGTTTGCGTGTACGCCAGGCGGCCCATCGCCGGAATCGTGGTTCCCGCCGGAATCACGAAACGGTTTGTCCCGGGATTGTCCGTGAGAATGCAATTGCCAACGTTCACGGCGGCGCTGCCGTAGTTGAAAAGTTCAACGAAGTCCTGCTGCGGCGGGTCCGTGTGCGCGAGCACTTCGTTGATGAGGATCGTGCGCCACGGATTGTTGCCGGCAACTTCCGCCGCGCCGGGCGAACCACCCATCCTATCGCTTGCCGCCCAAGCGCGAGGATCACCTTCGCCGTAGGACGGCCGCGCCAGCACCAGCGAATGGCCCGCTTCATCGGGCGAAACCGGCCATGGCGCTTCATCCGCGTATTCCACTTCGAGCAACACGGAGCCCAGTTCATCCAGCAGTTGAATCGTCGCGCCGGCATTGCTGAGAACGTTCGTCGTATTGCCCGCGCTCGAATTCGTGAGCGGTCCCAACACGGACGGCGTGCCATAAACGGCGGCAATGTCAGCCGGACGCGGAGCGATCACTCGAAAGCTGCGCGCAGGAATGCTTGTGCCAGCCGGAAACGTGTAGCCGACGTCGCCGCTGATGCGGTATCCGCTCACGTCCTCCGCCCAAGGATTCGAATTGTAGATTTCAATGAACTCGAGAATGCGGCCGTCCAGGCGGTTGGTCGGATGATACATGATCTCGGTGATCGCGAGGCCTGTGCGCCGGCTCGACGGGCCAGCCGGCTCGTTGGTTCCGATGACATACCGCACGTCCAGCGGCGTGGAGTTCAGCGAGAACGTTCGCTGGCTGTTGGGCAGGATTGTATTCGGCGTGGCAGCACGATCGCGGACATTGTTTACGGTCAACGTATAGGTTGGACCCACGTTCAAGGGCGAGGTTTCCAAAACCACGGTGCGATCGTCTCCGGCGAATCGCGCCGAGCTGATCGTGGCGCCAAGATTCAGCGAATAGTTCAGCTTGTTCGTCGCCGTGCTTGCTTCAACTGATTCGGAGAAGACGACTGTGACGCGCGAATTGTCTCCCAGATTTTCAACCGCAGTAATCGTAGGACGGGTGAGGTCAGGCGAAACCGTCAGGGTCGCGGTGGCGGTGTTCGTGCCGCCGTAGCTGTTCGTGATGGCACACAGGAAAGTACTGCCGCTGTCTCCGACTGCGACCGGCGACAAGGTCACTGAGCTTGAGTTCGCGCCGGGAATGTTTGTTCCGTTGCGCTTCCATTGGAAAGTGGCGCCGAAAGTTCGCGCGAGCGAAACGCTGAACGTTGCTGAACCGCCTTCGACGACTGTGACGTTGGTTGGCTGCTGCGTGATCTGCGGCGCGCCCAACCCGAAAGGCTGGCAACGCGACGCCGGGATCGGCTCCTCCATGACCCCGTTCGGCAACTGCCAGCGCACGGCTGCATTGTCTCCACCAAAACCTTCCTTCGTCACCACTTCAATGTAGTAACGCTGTCCGGCGGTCATTGGGATCAAGCCGGATTGCTGATTCGGCTCCTTGTTCCATTCGCGAGAATTCGTCCACACTGACACCCACGCGACCCGCTGCCGATTCCCCGCAGTTGAATCTGTGCTGACATAAAGTTCACCGGCATCGTCGCTGGCAATCCAGAAACGGTAATTGCCAGAGATTGGCGCTGTGATCAGCGCCCGCAACCGCTGTCCGTATTGATCGAAAGCATTCAACGGCGCTTCAAACACGTTGGTCAGGACAGATTCCGCCGAGGGATTGTCCGGATAGGCCGCGTTGTTGGTCAGGTCCGCCACAACCGAACCGGGAATGTTCAACCAAATTTCGTGAAGGATGCCGGAGGTTTGCGCGGCCACGCGCTGCGCCGGCAGCAGCCAGACCAGGCACAACAGCAACGTCAATCTCACGCTGAGAGAACGAAGAAGTTGATGCGATGAAGCTGAGGGAGCATGACCGGATTCCAAAAGGTGCCGGGCTGAATCAACGAGCCGCGAATCTTCCCGGCAAGGTCTTTTCTCGAATCTGCCGAGCTGAACGGAAACGGTCTTGGGGCTTTCGTGAAAGG
>CAMLLE010000639.1 GCA_946480555.1 uncultured Verrucomicrobia subdivision 3 bacterium | reverse complement strand
CATTCACGGCCGCGACGTGGACGTGATCGAACTGAGGAAACGCGTGGGAATGGTTTTCCAGAAATCGAATCCGTTCCCGAAATCCATTTACGACAATGTCGCCTACGGCTTGAAGCTCCAGGGTGTGAAACGTAAATCCGAGCTGGATGAGATCGTCGAGAAAAGCCTGCGCCAGGCAGCGCTGTGGGATGAAGTGAAGGACCGCTTGCACACCAGCGGCCTGGGGCTTTCCGGCGGACAACAGCAGCGCCTTTGTATTGCGCGGGCCATCGCGATCCAGCCGGAGATCATTCTCATGGATGAACCGGCCTCGGCGCTCGATCCCATCGCCACCTCACGCATTGAGGATTTGATCCTGGAGTTGAAGAAGGATTTCACCATTGTGATCGTGACGCACAACATGCAGCAGGCCGCGCGCGTCTCGGATTACACGGCGTTTTTCTACATCGGAGAACTCGTGGAATACGGCCAGACAGCGGACATCTTCACAAAGCCGAAGCAGAAGCGGACGGAGGATTACGTCACGGGACGGTTTGGCTGAGGCAACGGATGCGTTGTATGGTCACAAGGTTGAAGTGTAGATTGGGCCGGGCAACCCGCCCAGGCAGCAACGACTGACCTGAACCAGCGCCAACAATGAAAATGGAACACCACATCGATATGGAACTGGGTGAACTCAGAGACCGGCTGCTAACCATGGCCAGCCACGCCGAAAACGCGGTGAACGAAGCCATCCGCGCGCTCGTGGAACGCGACTATGATCTCGCGTTGCGCGTGAGAGACGCCGACAACGTGCTGGACCGGTTTGAGATTGAGATCGACGACATGGTGATTCATCTGCTGGCCAAGGCACCGCTCGCCAGCGATCTCCGTCTCGTGATGGTGGCGATGAAGATTTCGCAGAACCTGGAGCGGGTAGGGGACGAAGCCGCAAAGATTGCCAAACGCGCCCGTGATTTGAGCCAGGAACCGCCGATCAAGCTGCAGGTGGATCTCTCACGCATGGCGACGCTCGCTCTGGCCATGTTGAAAACCGCGCTCGATGCGTTTGTACACCGTGATGCCCTGGCTGCGCGGGCGGTGATCCCGCGGGACAAGGAAGTGAACGCATTGAACAAGCAGATCGGAGCTCAACTGGCCGAACACATGGCCCAGCATCCGGACACGATCAAACGCTGTCTGCATCTGCTCGTGGTTTCGAAGAGTCTGGAACGCATTGCCGACCATGCGAAGAACGTCGCGGAAGAGGTGGTTTACCTCTGCGAAGCGCAGGACATCCGGCACGCCGGGAAGTTGCTCTGACCGCGGAGCTCTTCAGGTAACGGCGGCTCTGGCGGGCCGCCTTTTCAAATCACGGTGCCAGCGAGCGGACCACCCGATAGTATTTCTCGCCGGGCAGCATTTCATCCACCCGCGACCACCAGGTATTTGTTGCCTGAAGGAAGCCCTCCGGCTCATCGGCAAAAGGCTGCGTGAGATCGGAGGTGGATTGGAGCTTGTAATGGAAGCCGCGCAACGTCTGGTAACGCAATTCCACCAGTTCCGGATTCACGGAGGTCATCGCCAGTTGAACCGTGTTGCTCAGGATCGAGCCGTCAAAATACTGGCGCGCCAGGTTCCATACGCCGAGTCCGCATTCGGACCCGCACACGCGTCCGGGAAAGTCATCGGACTGCGGATGAATCCCGCCATACAACCGCGACAGTCCGGCATGATCTGCCGCGTCGTAGTAGGTCGCCCATTGGAATTCGACGGTCTGGCTCGGCCCTTTCTCCGTCAGCAAAAACGTATTCGATGGCGCAGTGAATCCACCCATGCCACCTGGAAAGAACGGCGAACCCGTGATCGCGGTCAGTACTTCGGCGGCCGCGCGGCTGAACGTGCTGTGTCCCGAGAAGTAGCCCGGGAACGCCGGCGAGACGAACGTCTTGCGCTGGTATGGCATCCACAGTTCGCCCCAAATCCATTTCACTCCGGCGTAGTTGTTTGTGCGATCATCCGGTTCGCCTGCCCAGCTGCGCACCGCGATTTCTCCGGCCGGTATCCCCGCGTGCTTCTGGCCAGCTTGGGACGTGAACGGCGTCACGAGTTCAATGAGGTTGGGAATCAGCGGCAAACCATCCGGATGATACGACGGCATGTTCGTGTTGCTCGATTGCCCATTCTGCGCCATGAACCGGATGTATTCGATCGGCCGGCCGCCGTCGTAATAGCGTTTGATTGACCACGCCGTGCAGGCCGCATCATGCACCGAAGCGTTCAAGGCGAAATAGACCTTCACGTCCCACTCGAGGTCATCCACGACCGGTCCCACTCCGCCAATGCGCTTTTCCAGCAACGGATGATCCGCGATGTAGTTCGCCACGGAGTTCCAATGTCCGGGCGGTGTTTCGGAATTCGGACCGTCGGCCCAATACTCCGCGAGCACGCGTGCGAAGTCCGCGCGCTTCACGACGTTCGAAGCATACGGCTGGCCGGTGTAGGGATTCAGAGGATGCCCGGTTCCGTCGTTTGCGCCCAGGCTGTTGTTGCCG
>CAMLLE010000638.1 GCA_946480555.1 uncultured Verrucomicrobia subdivision 3 bacterium | reverse complement strand
GAGTCCTATTCCAGATGAGCGCGAGCGATTCGGCGGCGCTGATAGACGATCCGGACGCCAGCACACTTGGCCTGCACCGAGCGCTCTATTACAACGACCGGGAAGGATACCTGGAAACGTTTCGGCCCTATTCGCAGCCGGATGGAGAATGGGTGGAGAAGGCGATCGGCCTGTTACGAAGGTAGGGCGCGTCTCTCCGAGCGCGCCGAGGTTCGCGGATTCGGGAGTTATCGCCTTCTCGAAAATATATGTAGTTTGCGGCGCGCTCGGAGAGACGCGCCCTACCTATTGTCACGCCGCGTTGTTTTCCGCGTAGTAGCGGTAGCGGTTGATCCGATAGACCCAGGCCAGCACTTCGGCTACTGCCGCGTAGAGATCAGCGGGAACTTCGCCGCCGACTTTTGCGTGTTTGAAGAGCATTCGCGCGAGCGGCTTGTTCTCGACGATTGGAACCTGATGCTGCTTCGCGATCTCGCGAATTTCCTTCGCATTCAGGCGAATACCCTTCGCAACCACGCGTGGTGCGCGCATTGTCTTGCGATCGTATCGCAACGCCACCGCAATGCGGGTCGGGTTTGTGACCACGACATCGGCGGTCGCAACGTCGGCCAGCATCTGCTTTTTGCTGAGCGCTTTCCGGCGGCGGCGCGCGGCCTTGATCTGCGGATTGCCTTCCGAGTTCTTCATTTCCTCTTTTACTTCCTCCTTGGTCATCATCATGTCGCGCTGATTGCGCCACCATTGGTAGGCGTAATCGCCGGCGGCAATGACCAGCAGCGCAATGCTGATGCGGAGGAAAATGCGGAGGCTCGTTTCCGCGAGGAACTGCGCGATGCGCGCGACGCTGACGGACGTGGCGAAGATCGGATCGGTCAGTACGTTCTGAACTTCGCGATACGTGAGCGCCACAATGATCGCAAGCTTCACGAGCGAAATCAGCGTTGGGACAGCGGAGCGGAACGAGAAAACGCGTTTAAAGCCTTCGACGGGATTCAGCCGGCCCCAGTTCGGTTCGAGCGCTTCAGAAGCCGTGTTGAACTTGTTCTGGATGGCGCCCGCGATGAGTCCTCCCAGCGCCGTGGCGAGCACCACCGGCCCGACGATCTGCAGCACGAGCAGCGTGCCCCGGATGCCGTATCCCTGCAGCGCATTGATGCTGAGCTGGGTGTCGTGCAGGTGTCCGAGCGAGTTCACCGTCGCGCCGACGAGGTGCTTCCACATTTCCTGGCCGGAGAACATGAGCGCGGCCAGCCCGGCGAGCAGGACGAACGCGGTTTGAACCTCGGGACTGCGCGGGATCTGGCCCTTTTTTAACGCCTCCTCGAGCTTCTTCTGCGTCGGTTGCTCTGTCTTCTCGCCTTGCTGTTCGCTCATGGTCTGAGGCTCGATCTCATCCGCCCAGGAGGCGGGCGATGTTCAACAGATCGTCGGGCAAACGGTTCAAGTAGTTCATCACATGTTGCGCCGTGAGTTGCAGCGTGAATCCGAAAACCAACAACCCGCCGGCGATGCGGAAAGGAAAGCTCAGGATGAACACATTCATCTGCGGCACCGCGCGGCTGAGCATGGCGAAAACAATCGTCACCACAAACGACACCGCCATGATCGGTGCGCAAATCTGCAGCGCGACAATGAAGATCCGGCCTGTGTGTTTGACGACGGCTTCAAAAAGTCCGCCGGTCAGGTGGCCGCCACCGATCGGCAGGACGAGATACGTTTGCTGAAATCCAGCGAGCACCCAGTGATGCAGATCCAGCGTCAGCATTACGATGGCAGCGAGGAAAAACAGGATGGAGCTGGGAATGGGCGATGACTGTCCGCTGGCGGGATTGAAAACCGCGCCCATGTTCAAGCCGATTTCCGTGGCGATCAGGTTCCCGGCCAGGTCCGCCGCATAAAACACCATTCGCGAAACGAAACCGAGCAGGAGTCCGATGCTGATTTCCTGAATCATCGTGCCTGCCAGACCCCAGAGCGTCATCGACCCAATGGAGCTGGGCGGCAGCGCCGGCGCGAGCACCAGCGCCGAGAACGCTCCTAATGCAATGCGCGTGGCGTGCGGGAAGTTCGTGGCCGAGAAGAACGGCAGCAGGAGCATGAACGCTCCCATCCGAACGAACACCATTGCCCAGTTGTAGAGATCGAGGTCCACGTTCCCGTCTTGTTGGTTTCGAATATCGAGTCTCGGGTTCGTTGACTCGAAACCGTTTTACTGAACCATCTGCGGCATCTTCTGAATGATCGCTGTGGTGAATTCCACCGTCGAGCGCACCATCCACGGCAGCATCAGCAACAGCACGCCCACCACCGCGAGCGACTTTGGAACGAACGTCAGTGTTTGTTCATTGATCGACGTCACGGCTTGGAAAAGGCTCACCGCGAGGCCGACGACCATCGCTGTGATCAGGAATGGCGCGGACAACATCAGCGCCTGAAGCATCATGTTCTTCAGCAGTTCAATGGCGAATTCAGCATTCATAATCCAAAACTCCGCACCAGCGACCGCACCACCAGTTCCCAGCCGTCCACCAGCACAAAC
>CAMLLE010000637.1 GCA_946480555.1 uncultured Verrucomicrobia subdivision 3 bacterium | reverse complement strand
CCGCGTCTCCGCGTCTCCGCGGTTGTCGGAAACTTCTTCTGGTAACCGCTCTAGATAATGAATCCGAGTAAGAGAAAGCTTCTCAAGATCCGTTCCGACGGTTCCATTGCCGGGTCACTTCGGCGTGAGCCATGACCACGTCGGGATCGCGTTGGAGCGCATCGAAGTAATGGCGCGCAAAGCCCTCCCCGGTTTCTGAAGCAACGAGCAGCTGTCGAGTTTGCTGCATCACAGCGTCCACGTCCGCTGACGTGAGCGGTTCCTTCCGATCCAGCGTTTCGTCGATGGCGACGATCAACTGAGAAAGCGGTTGCAGCCAGGCGAACCAGGGATCGGTGGTCAGCAGTTTCAGGAAGTGGTTGGGAGATTGGATTGGGCCGACGGTTTGCTCATAGCTCACGCGTTCTGAATCAACCAGCGCCTTGTGCAAATCGAGCAGCGGATTGCGGACCTGTTCCAGCCGCGCTTTCGTCGTGTCAGTCATCTGAACCAAGTTCGTAGCTTTTCCAATGCCGTCAATTGGGCGACCTGGTGTGAACGGGCTTCAACATTTACAATGAACATTCAAGGCTCAACGTTCACGGGAGCGAAATTGAAAGGCTGAATGCGATTTTCCAGTCCCGATGAATCAAGGTAGGGCGCGTCGCTCCGCGCGCGCCGCTTCGGGCTGCTTTCGCAGACATAGCTTCGGCGCGCTCGGAGAGGCGCGCCCCACCTTCAGACACGCCGCTGGGTTCAACACCTGAGGCGATTTCGCAAAAAATCTTTTGCAAATTGGCGGTGCGCTGTTAGAAAAAAGCCTGTCGGCCGTCGGGGCTGATGACATTTCAAAAATTGTTGAACGAATTCCGCTCGGGCGCGTCGGTTCCTCACGACCAAGTTTGCGGACGAATATCGTGAAGGAATGAACGTGCCTATATTATTTGCGGCGGCAGCGGTCAATACCGCGGCCAGAGCCAGCGAGATGGAATTGGTTTACATCTGGCGACAGGCCACTGTCGAAGCCAAGATCATCATCGTCTGCCTCGCCATTTTCTCCATCGTCGCCTGGGCCGTCATGATCTCAAAGGCCATCCAGATGCGCCGTGCCAAGAAGCTGAATTTCTTTTTCCTGACGGAGTTTCGTTCCCAGAAGAACGTCCTCGATGTCTTCGATCGCCGGGTGCGGGCGGAAGGGTGTCCGCTGTTCATGGTGTATCAGGCCGGGAGCGTGGAATTGGACAGCCGTGTCAAAGCTCCGGATGGTTCCCGTAAACCGCATGTCTCACTGAAAGGCATGGAACACGTGAAGCGCACGTTGGAAAACTCGGTCGCGCAGGAATCGCTTAAGCTGGAATCCGGCCTGATCCTGCTGGCGATCGCCGTGAGCGGCGGCCCGTTCCTCGGATTGCTGGGAACGGTCTGGGGTGTGATGAGCACCTTCGGGCATATCGCCATGCAAGGCAGTGCGACCTTGACCGCGATGGCGCCCGGTGTGGCGGCGGCGTTGATCACGACGGTGGCCGGTCTGCTGGTGGCGATTCCATCGATGTTCGGCTACAACTGGCTGGTGCATAACTTGCGGGTGTTGACGGTTGAACTGGACAACTTCGCCCAGGAACTGGTGTCGAAGATGGAAACGGAATTTTTGAACGAAGAATGAGACGGTTCTCCCAACGCAGTCATTTGGTGACGCTGAGCGAGATCAACATCACGCCGCTGCTGGATCTGGCGTTTGTGTTGTTGATCATTTTCATCATCACCACGCCGCTGCTGGAGCAGGGTATTTCACTCAAGCTTCCTTCGGGCGGCAAGCCGGACAACCCGCCGACGGCGAAGGACATCCGGACGGTGGAGATCAGTCCGCAGGGCGTTTACCTGCTCGACAAGCGCCGGGTGACACTGGACCAGCTGGAGGCCGCGCTCGTGCATGCCGGGCGGGCAAATCCGAACATGGTGGTGTACATTCGGGCGGACGAAAACAGCCGGACCAAAGATTTCACGGCGGTGATCGATCGCTGCCAGCGGAATGGCATCACCCGCTACTCGATCCGAACCGAACCGCCCACGCGCCGATGACACGAGTCGAACAAAAATGCGTGATTGCGTCAGCAGGTTTGCACCTGTTGCTGCTCGGCATTTTGATGGCTGCGCCGGTGTTGATAAACCAGAAGCCGCCAATCGATGATTCGCAGATCTTGGAGTTCATTCCGCTGATCACGACGGATTTGAAAATCCAAGGCGGCGGAGATCGCACCGTCCGCGATCTTCCTGCGGCGCAAGTTCAGCCCACGCCGACGCCACCGCAGCCCCAGCCGGAGCCGCCGAAACCGGCGCCCACTCCTGAGCCAGAACCTGAACCCGTTCGTCAGCCGGAGCCGAAACGAGCACCGAAGCCTGCGCCCGTCGTCGAAGAAAAGAAGGATCCCGATTCGCTGGAAGTCACGACGAAGAAACAGCAGGCGAAACCAGTGGTTAGCCTGACGCGGGTTACTCGAAAGCCAGATTCGCAGGCTGAAGCAAAAGCGCGCGCGCAACGGGAAGCCCGTGAAGCAGCCGAAGCGC
>CAMLLE010000636.1 GCA_946480555.1 uncultured Verrucomicrobia subdivision 3 bacterium | reverse complement strand
AATAAAATGGCAAACGCCGCGAGGATCATCAGCGGCGCAGTCATCACCAGCGGGCTTTCATGCGGTTCCGAAGCCGAGTGAGAGGACTCCGCTTTGCCGTGAGATTTGGATGTGGAAGCATGCGCGTGGGCTTTTCCGCGATAATTTCCAAAGAACACGAGCGCCATCTGACGCGTCATGTAAAACGCGGTGAGCACCGCACCGGCGATTCCTAGATAGAACGGTACGTGCGACACCGGCCAGCCGTGCGCCGCGTGCAGGATTTCGTCCTTGCTCCAGAAACCTGAAAACAGAATCGGAAATCCCGCCAACGTCAGCATGCCAATTGCATACGTGATGAACGTCACCGGCATGTATTTCTTCACGCCACCCATGCGGCGAATGTCCTGTTCCTCGTGGCATCCGTGAATGACGGAACCGGCGCCCATGAACAGCAGCGCCTTGAAAAAGGCGTGCGTGATCAAGTGGAACATGCCGACGGCAACACCGCCAACGCCCAGGCCCATCATCATGTAACCGAGCTGTGAAACCGTGGAGTAAGCGAGGATGCGCTTGATGTCGTTTTGTGCGACCGCGATGGAAGCGGCGAAAACGGCGGTGATGGCGCCGATCCAGGTGACGACCTGAAGCGCCAGCGGTGTCGCCGTGGTGCCCTCCGGTACCACGCTCATCAGCGGATACACCCGTGCGACCAGGAACACTCCCGCCGCCACCATCGTCGCGGCGTGAATCAGCGCGCTCACAGGTGTCGGTCCTTCCATTGCGTCCGGAAGCCAGACATGCAGCGGCACCTGGCCCGATTTACCCACCGCGCCGAAGAAGATCAGGAGACCGATCGCCGTTGAAACTGCCATCCCCAATCCGGTCGTCTGCGCGACCATCTTCGTCAGCGCGGCCTGTTGCATGCAGCCGGTCCCGTCCTCCGTGTAGAACAGCAGCGTCCCGGTCTGCGAGTAGAGCCAGACCATTCCCAGGAGGAATGCAACATCGCCAATGCGCGTGGTGATGAACGCCTTCTTGGCCGCGGCCGCCGCGCTCGGTTTGTGATACCAGAATCCGATCAGCAAGTAGGAAGTCAGACCGACCAACTCCCAGCAGATGAACAGCAGCAGAAGGCTGTTCGCGATCACGACGCCGAGCATCGCTCCGGCAAACAGGGCGAGGAACGTGAAGAATCGCGTGAAGTTCTGGTCATGCGCCATGTAGCCGACGCTGTAGATGAAGATCAGCGTCCCGACGAACGTGACCATCACCAGCATGACCGCTGTGAGCGGATCGAGCACCCAGCCGAGCTGCACCCACTGGTCGCCAAATTGAAACCAGTTGAAGTTAAAGATCGGGCGAGGGTCGCCAATGAGTGGTGGCCGGACAGCGTGCGCAAAGGCACAAAGCGAAAGCAGGAACGCGACAGCCATCGAGCCGATTGCCAGCGAGGCCGACAACTTGCGGCAGCGTTGCGGCGACAGCGCGCTGATCCCCGCCGCCAGCACCGGCAGCGCAGGAATCAGCCAAAGGTTTTTGACGATCCAACTCATAACAGAGCTGCGGAGCAGCGGCAGCCAGTAGCCCATGGCGTGAGCCATGGGAAAGACGAACAAACTACTTCAAGCCCCGATAGGGGCGGCAGAATCTCTCCAAACGTTCTTTCGCCCCGGAAGGGGCTCGGATGAAATTCAACCCAATTCCCACGGCTCACGCCGTGGGCTACTTTCTGACGGCACTCCGTGCCTTTCGAAACTGCGATTTCTTGCGTCAAAGTATTGCCAACGTTGTTGCGCACTTTGCTCATCCCTTCAATCGATTCACTTCATCCACTCCAGTCGTCTTGTAATGCCGATAGATCGCGATGATCAGCGCGAGGCCAACGGCCGCTTCGGCAGCAGCGATGCCAATCGAGAAGATGACGAACATCACGCCGGTGAGCGCTTCGGGATTCGGGCCGAAACGCCAGAAGGCGATGAAATTCAGGTTGGCGGCGTTCAGCATCAGTTCAATGCCGATCAACACCAGGATCGCGTTGCGACGCGTCAACGCGCCAGCGAGGCCGATGGCGAAGAGGAACGCGGCGAGCAGCAGATAGGCGGTGAGCGTGGTCATGCGTTTCCTTCCGAAGAGGGAGGATTGACTGAAGAGGATGGACCGGAAGCCGCATCGACCTTCCCTCCAGCTTCCACTTTCGCTTCCGGTTTGTCCTGCATGGCGATGATCACCGCGCCGATCAACGCCGCCGTCAGCAGCAGCCCGATCACTTCGAGCGGGAGCACGAACCGGTTCATCAGCACATCACCGATCTGCCGCACCGTGGCTTCCGGCGCGGGCGGGAGTTCCGGTCTGGTGATCGTGCTGCGATTGATCGCCCAGACCATCACGCCCAGGACGGCGACCACCACGGCACCACCAACCGCCCAGGTTTTGGAAAAAATTCGCTCCTCGGGATTGTGAGAGTTGCGCGTGAGCAGAATCGCAAACACGACGAGAATTGAAACCGCCCCGACATAGACCAGCAGTTGCGCGAAGCCAACGAACTGCGCGTTGAGCTGAAGGTAAACTGCGG
>CAMLLE010000635.1 GCA_946480555.1 uncultured Verrucomicrobia subdivision 3 bacterium | reverse complement strand
GGCGCGCGAACGGCAAGCCGTTGCTTTTCGATGCGAAGAATCAGCCGAAGCCGGCATTTGACGCGGTGATTCGCGTCGCCACCGAAGCGAAAGCCCGCTGACGCTGAAGCCAGATGCAGGCCCGTCGGGTTTGCCGATGGTGGCTCTCTCCTCGTAATTGAACATGTTCTCTGAATTCGCCCAATGAGCGGTTCAAACGTCATCCAGAATCCCATCCTGCGCGGCTTCAATCCGGATCCTTCGATCGTTCGAGTCGGTGACGATTACTTCATCGCCACCTCGACCTTCGAATGGTTTCCCGGCGTGCAGATTCATCATTCGCGCGACCTGGTGAACTGGCGGCTGCTTACGCGTCCGCTGAATCGCGCCACCCAGTTGAACATGCTGGGCGATCCCGATTCGTGCGGCGTCTGGGCCCCATGCCTGACGCATGCGGACGGGCTGTTCTGGCTCGCTTACACAGACGTGAAACGTTTTGGCCGCACGACAGTCGCCGGCGCAAGTGGCGCGTCGCTCCGCGATTTCCCCAATTACCTTGTCACCAGTTCCAGCATCGATGGCGAATGGTCGGACCCGGTTTACCTCAACAGCAGCGGTTTCGATCCATCGTTGTTTCACGACGACGACGGCCGGAAGTATTTGCTGAACATGCTTTGGGATCATCGCCCGGGGCACAATCGTTTCGCGGGAATTGTGCTGCAGGAATTCTCGGCCAAGGAACGCAAGCTCGTTGGGGAACGCAAATTGATTTTCCAGGGAACCGAACTCGGATTCACCGAAGGCGCGCATCTCTACAAACGCAATGGCTGGTACTATCTGCTCACGGCCGAGGGCGGCACCGGCTGGGGACATGCCGTTACGATGGCGCGTTCGCGAAACATCGAAGGTCCTTACGAGCTGCATCCGGACAAGCACATCCTGAGTGCGCGCAATCGTCCCGATGCGCCCCTGCAGCGAACCGGTCACGCCGACTTGGTGGAAACGCAGGCGGGCGAGACCTACATGGTTTACTTGTGCGGCCGGCCTTTGAAGAATCGCGGACGCTGCACGCTTGGCCGGGAGACGGCGATTCAGAAGATGGCTTGGTGCGAAGACGGATGGCTGCGCACGCTGGACGGGCAGGGGATTCCGGTGTTGGAAACGCCCGCACCCCACGTCCCGCAGCTCCAATTTCCTGCGACACCGGTGCGTGCGGAGTTTGACTCGCCCCAGTTGCCGATCGACTTCCAATGGCTCCGCACGCCGTGGCCGGACGAAATCTTCAGCGTGACGGCGCGACCCGGCTATCTGCGTTTGTTCGGACGTGAAACGCTTGGAAGCTCGTTCCGCCAGTCGCTCGTCGCACGACGTCAGCAGGCGCATTGTTACAGCGCTTCGACCGTGGTGGAATTCGAACCACAGCATTTTCAGCAATGCGCCGGACTGGTCTGTTACTACAACAGCTCGAAGTTCCATTACCTCCACATCTCGCACGACGAGAACCTCGGCAAACATCTGCGTGTGATGTCCTGTCTGCCGGACTCGGTGCAGACCGATGCGTTCACGGCACCGATTGCAATTCCATCCGGCAAGCCGGTTCATCTGCGCGTGGAAGTGGATTTCGAGCGCCTCTGCTTCGCGTATCGCGTAGAGGGAGAGGATGCCGACTGGCGCTGGTTGCCGCAGCTGTTGGATGCCAGCGTTCTCTCGGACGAAGCCACCGTGCCCGGTTTGCCGAACTTCACGGGCGCCTTCGTTGGAATGGCTTGTCAGGATATGTCAGGCATGCAACATCCCGCGGACTTCGACTACTTCGAATATCGGGAACGCGGCTATTGCGAGAAGCCGTTTGGCGGATGATGGACTGAGGCTTTCGCCTTGTTCTGGATCGTCATTCGACGACGCGGTTTCAGGGTCTCGAATTACGCCCGTTTGCCCTCGAGTCGTGCGATGATCTTCGCCGGATCGAACACGCACCCAGTCCACGTTCCGCCGCTGGCGAGCTGCAAGGCGGCCCACAGACGTGTGTCTTCCGGCAGCGCAGGATCAGGCGCCAGGTCGCTCCGAATCATACGTTGCGCCAGCACGCGCGCCCCTTCCTCCGCGCCGAACCGCTGCGAAGCTTCCCCGAGGAAATCAATGCTGCCTTCAATCCGGTTGCGATCGATCACGATGCGAATCACATCGCCATCACGCAGCTTGCCGATCGGTCCGCCGGCCAAGCCTTCCGGTCCGATGTGACCGATGCATGCTCCGGTGGAAACGCCAGAGAAACGCGCGTCAGTGATCAGTGCGATGCGTTTGCCGTGCGGGAGATACTTGAGCGCACCGGTTACTTGATAGGTCTCTTCCATGCCCGTGCCCATTGGCCCGATGCCGGCCAGGACCACGACGTCGCCAGCGTTGATGCGCCCGTCTTTGATGGCGGCAATGGCCGCCTTCTCCCGAACGAACACGCGCGCTGGACCTTCGTGTTCGTAAATGCCGTTCGCGTCGAACAGGCTCGGATCAATGGCTGCAGCCTTCACGACCGAACCTTCGGGCGCGAGATTGCCACGCGGGAACACCAGCGTGCCATTCATG
>CAMLLE010000634.1 GCA_946480555.1 uncultured Verrucomicrobia subdivision 3 bacterium | reverse complement strand
AGCAAAAAGCTGGTTCCCGTGAGCAGCAGGCTCAGCACGATCAATTTCGTTTCGCCCAGCAGCTTCACCATCCGGCCAATCGCGCCGCCCTGAATGAACACGCCGAGCAAGGCGCAGAAGATGAACAGCGCCAGCACGGTGCTGGATGACTTGGTTTGATCCTGCGTGAGGCCGAGATTGAAGTTGTCATTGATCAGCCAGCCGAGCGTGTATTCGAAGCAGCTGAAGCAGAACGTGGCCATAAAGAACACGATCACCAGCGTGCTGATCTGCGGATGACTCATCGTGTGCCGCCATTGTTCCCACGCGGGGCGCGCAGCGGCGTGTTCGGAATTCGGCTTGAGACTTTCACCGAGAATGAAATAGGCGAGAACGAAGTTCAACGCACACAAGCCCGCGGCAAGCCATCCGGGGCCGGTGTCGCCAATGAATCTTAGTCCGATCCAGCTAAGGATTGGTCCGAAAAGGAAGCCGAGCCCGAAGGCCATTCCGATCAGGCCCATTTTCTTTGACCGTTCCGCCGGAGGCGTGACGTCGGCGATGTAAGCGTGCGCCACGGCGATGTTCGCGCCGCACACTCCGGCAAAGGCGCGCGACACCAGCAGCGCCCAGAGTGCGACGGTGTGGTTCTCGATAGCCGAAGCCAGTGCGAAACCGACATACGAAAGCATCGCTCCGGCGGTGCTCACCAGCAGGATGGGTCGGCGTCCATGCCGATCGGAGAGCTTCCCCCAAAACGGCGCAAACAGGAACTGCATGGCGGAAAAGACCGAGCCGATGATGCCAAGCATCAGCCAGCCCGCGCCGTAGTGCTTGCCGTAAATCGGCACGAGCGGCACCACCATTCCAAAGCCGATGAGGTCGATGAAGACGGTGAGGAAAATGATCAGAACGGACGGGCGCTTGTTCATTCAGCGAAGCAAAACAGCGCCGCGGCGCTCGTTGGAAGAAATGGCATGGGGGAGAGTCTATGTGCGAGCGAAGTTCCGTCAAGCGATGCAGCTTCGCGTCGCTTGCAGCGGAACATCCGCCCGGTCCAACTCATCTTCCAGCCACGGGCGGCGGGATGAACCCTTCCGGCAAGGGCGGCTGAATGGGCGCGAACTCCACGAGATTACGCCATTGTTCGCGCTCTTCCGCCGACATCAGCTTCCACCGTTCAGCATTTTTTAAAAACATCTGGCGTTCCGCCAATCCCATGCTCGCAAATTTCTGGAACGAACGAATGCATTCCGCGCGTTGCTTCGGCGTCAGCTTGGCGTAGGACTGCAGCGTTTTTTCCATCTGCAGCTTTTCGTCGTCGGACAAACTCTCCAGCGCCCGTGCCTGTTCCCCGGGTTTCAGCTCGAAGAAGTCGCCGAAACTTTTCAAAATCTTTTCGCGTTGCAGCGGCGGAAGAATGCGCCATGTATCCAAACCGGCCTCGAGCTTCGCGCGACGTTCGGGGCTCATCTGGCTCAAAATGCGTTGACGCTGATCAGCAGTAGCGGTTTGCAGCTGCGCGAAGTAACGCGACGTCGTTTCGCTGTTGAGCATTTCTTCCTGAAACGTTGGCGGAAGCAAATCCCACTGCTCCAGTCGCGCCTGAACGATGTCCCGGTACGGTTCCGGAATCTGCGCCAGCCGCGTGGCACGATTTGTCCGCGCTTCGGTCATGAGCGGCAGCAGATACCATCGCAATTCGGTGGCGCTGAGCCGGAGCTCGCGATCGGCCGGTTTCAGCGATTCATATTCACGCACTTTCGCCATGATCTGGCGCGCCACTTCCGGCGGGCGATTGCTCAGGGCCTGGCGCCGTTCGGGGACGGACATGGCTAGCAACTCGCGGAATTGCTGCACAGGTGATTTCGTGTTCGCTGGGATCGCAATAGCCACTTCAGCCGGTTCGCCGACGGTGTCCAGAGATGCCACTTGCGCGCGAAGCCACGCTGCTGCGAGCAGCAATGCAAATCCACCAACCGTCCAGCGACTCTGGAACAAGCGGATCATGGGAAGAGTGCGAGCAACTGCTCGTCCGGCGCGGGCGCGGTGTTCAACTGGCGAATGGCTTCGAAGTCCTGCAACACCTCCGGCGGCGGCAGCGACTCAACACCGGAAACGGCGCTCAAACTCTCGACCATCTGCCGAGCATTCGCGTCCTGATGATGGGAGATCAAACTGAAGATGACCACCAACGTGGTGACACCGCTGGCGGCAAATGCAATACGTGGAAACAGCACACGCCAGAAACGGCTGCCCCGCGCCTCACGCTCCGCAGCCCGGCGTTCGCTTTCAGCCGCCGCACGCACGCGCGCCGTGAAGTTGTTGGATACCGGAACGTCAGGCAAGCGACTCAACGCTTGCGTTAGTGCGAAATCCAGTTCCGCACGTTCCTGATCTTCGGTCGGCAGGCTGGCGCGCAATTCGGCTTTCTCGGCTTCGGTAAGCGGGCGGCGCCAGCTGGTGTCGCGGAGGTTTTGCGCGTTTTTCATAGGTCCTTTCTTTTCAAAACCGGTTTCGATCGAAAGTTTCAGAACCGTCTGAGAATTGTAGCGTCGGCCATCTTGGCTGACGTAGAGCCGGGCTTCCAGCC
>CAMLLE010000633.1 GCA_946480555.1 uncultured Verrucomicrobia subdivision 3 bacterium | reverse complement strand
TTCCAGTTAGCGCGCGGCCGCAACTCGGTCGCACAACAGGCCGATCAGCCGGTTAAAACCATAGTGACCTCACGCAATGCGTCCTTTTGCAATCCTCAATCTCGATATTCGAGGGCTCGTCCTCAGCTGGTTCCTCGTTCAAACCTGCCCATCACTCGATGCCGCGGAGGCGCGTGATCGGTTGTTCGACAGCGACTGGCGATTTCATCGCGGCGATGTTGCGGGCGCGGAGCACGCCCGGTTCGACGATTCCGGCTGGCGGTTGCTGGATCTTCCTCACGATTGGAGCATTGAAGATCTTCCGCCGAAACCGCCGGGTTTGCCGGAACTTGAAGCGGTGACCGGGCCGTGGCGTTTTCAGCCGGGTGACCACGCGGATTGGAAGGAAGGTGATTTTGACGACAGCACCTGGCCGGTCGTCATGCTGCCCGACACATGGGAAAATCACTCGGGTCACACGAATGAGAATGTTTCTGGCTGGTTCCGGCGGCAGTTGGTCATTCCGGTGCCAGCAACCGCACCATCGACCTGGGTTCAATGTCCGCTCTTGAATGTTCCCGGGCCGTCATCCGGCGAGATTGTCTATGGCTTCCCGATGCGGCACTGATTATTCTGCGCGCCCGATGAAACGATCATTGATCTCCCCTTCCATCGCCGCCGCGGCGATCTCTCTTTGCCTGGCGGTTCCCGCCATTGAAGCGCAACCGGTGTCCGCGACCATCCAGGTCAGCGGCCGCGCTAAGGCCATCAGCCCCGATCTCTTCGGCATCTTCTTCGAGGATCTGAATTACGCGGCGGACGGCGGGTTGTACGCCGAGTTGGTGCAGAATCGTTCGTTTGAATATCAGCCCACCGAGCAGCCAAGTTGGAATCCGCTGACATCCTGGGAATTGATCACCGCCAATGGCGGACGTGGCTCGCTCAAAGTGGCGGACGCGGTTCCCGTGCATCGCAACAATCCCCGTTATGCTGTGTTCGAAACGCATCGCGCCGAAGGCGAGGTGAGCATTGCGAATTCGGGCTTCGACGGCATCGTGGTCAAAGCGGGCGAGGAGTATGACTTCTCGGCTTTCAGCCGGCAGTTCTACACGGGCGGACGCTGGGATGCGAACAAAGCGCTCACGAGTCCCGCGAAGTTGATCGTTCGCCTGGAAACGAAGGGCCGCGCGGTGCTCGCGGAAGGCACGCTTTCGGTTTCCGGCCGCGAATGGCAACGCATCGCTGTGACGCTGACACCGACGAACAGCGACGTTGGCGCCCGTCTGGTATTAACCTCGCCCGTGGTGGGTGCGATCGCGCTGGATGAAGTTTCGTTGTTCCCGCGCAAGACTTTCAAAGGCCGCACGAACGGTCTGCGTCCCGACCTTGCGCAAGCGATCGCAGATCTGAAGCCGCGGTTCATGCGGTTCCCCGGCGGCTGCCTGGTGCATGGCTACAGCGTGGGCAATTTCTACAATTGGAAGGACACGATCGGGCCGATCGAGCAGCGCCGTCAGCAGGCGAATCTCTGGGGTTACCACCAGACGGTGGGCCTGGGATACTTCGAGTATTTTCAGTTCTGCGAAGACATTGGTGCGAAGCCACTGCCAGTCGTTCCGGCGGGTGTCTGCTGCCAGAACGCCGACAACCAGGGCGGCACTGGCCAGCGCGGTGTGGCACTGGAAGACATGCCGGCTTACATCCAGGACGTGCTCGATTTGATTGAATGGGCGAACGGCCCGGTGACTTCCAAATGGGGTTCCAAGCGCGCCGCGGCGGGGCATCCCGAGCCGTTCAATCTCAAGTATGTTGGCGTCGGAAACGAGGATCACATCACGCCGGTCTTCAAGGAACGCTTCACCATGATTTACAATGCAGTGAAAGCGAAGCATCCGGAGATCGTGGTGATCGGCACCGTGGGACCGTTCTGGCGCGGAGAGGATTTTGAGAACGGCTGGAAGATCGCCGATGAATTGCAGCTGCCGATGGTGGACGAGCACTATTACGAGAAACCGGAATGGTTCCTGAGCAACCTGTCGCGTTACGATTCGTATGACCGCGCGAAGTCCAAAGTGTATCTGGGTGAATACGCCGCACACGATGCCGGCCGCGTGAACACCTGGCGTTCGGCCCTGGCTGAAGCGGCTTATTTGACGTCGCTCGAACGCAACGGCGACGTGGTCCCGATGTCCTCCTACGCGCCGTTGCTCGCGAAGGAGGGCCATACGCAATGGCGTCCGGACATGATTTACTTCGACAACACCAACCGGCTGCTCTCGGCGAACTATTACGTGCAACAGTTGTTCGGGCAGAATGCGGGCGGCCGTTATTGGCCGGTTTCCGTCAGCGGCATCACGGCGAATACGAACAACGCGCCGTTCGCCTGTTCGGTCGTGCAGGAAGAAACGAGCGGTGATGTGATTCTGAAACTGGCGAACGTTTCGTCCAATTCGATATCCGCAAAGGTCAACTTGACCTGATTGTTCGCGATCTCGAGGTCTACCGACTCGTCAATGTCTTCCAGCAGGCGCTGCAGTTCAAGGATGGTCTTGCGCGGACTAATGACTTCCTGGCGCTGGAAATCCTGTTCGGTT
>CAMLLE010000632.1 GCA_946480555.1 uncultured Verrucomicrobia subdivision 3 bacterium | reverse complement strand
CGAATCCACAGTGACGGATGCCGGCTGAAGCGGGCCGATGAGATTCACAGCCGGGTTGGTCGAGCCCGTGTCGTCGAAGGTCACTGCGTCACCGTTGTGAAAGCGATACATCAGGGAAATCCCGTCGTGCCAGT
This sequence comes from uncultured Verrucomicrobia subdivision 3 bacterium, assembly GCA_946480555.1. The sequence continues at coordinate 2,443 of CAMLLE010000632.1, read as the reverse complement.
TGTAGTCGCCGAGCAGGTTCCAGTTGTTCGCGAGATCGTCGCCCCGCCAGACGGGTTTGTAGGTTTGCGCGGACGGCGTGAAGAAGAGGTTCATCGTCCGCGTCAGCGGATCGCCGTCGTTGTCGTTCACTGTAAACTGGAAGCTGGCCGGGCCATTCCAGCCGGGCGAAGGCGTGAACAGCGCAAAGCAGCCGTTCAGCAGCGACACGGTTCCATTCGTCGGATTCGCCACGCTCCAGAACGGATTCCGATTCAGCACCACCCACCCGCGGGTGAACTGGCGCAGGTCGATGACGACGTTGGTGTTCATCAACGCGATGCCATGTGGTTCCGCCAGCCAGTTCAGATATTCTTCCAGACGCGTGTAACCTGAGCCGCTCGGACTGGCATCGTTGTTGTTTGCGGCGGACGGATTGGAGCCGGTGCCGCTTTCCCAAAAGTTCGGCATGCCGTCGTTGTCGGTGTCCGGATATGGCGTGCCGTTGCGCACCAAGCCGGGGCCGTTCATGGGCGGCAGCAATTCCGATGTGATCGTGCCGCCGAGCGTTCCCCACGAAATGAGTTCGGTGATCATTCGCTCGTCCACGCTGTCGCGACGTAACGACGGACCGACATCGCTGATCGCGAGCTTGAGGGCGGTCAGCGGCGAGTAACCGTAAGTGATGGGATACGCATACGGCGTCGATTGCAGATCCATGGAGCCGTAGCTGCCGAAAGACATTTCGCCGCCGTCGAGAGCGCCATTGCGATTTCCGTCCAGCCAGTTGTTTGTCGCGAAAATGTGAAAGTTCAGGTTGCCGCCGCCGATCGCGGTGGAACCGCTGGCCGGGCCGCGAATGAAGTAGTTGTTGAACATGTTCACGTAGGAATCGCCCGCGGAATCGCCGCCCATGTTGTAGCCGATCGTTTCCCAGTTGCAGACCACGTTGTTCACGAACTCGTTCTTGAACTTCACCTTCGGGTTGCGCGTGTCGTTGTCGATGTAAAGACTGCGTAAAATGCTCACGCCGCCGTCCGTCTGAATCAATCCGCCCGCCGAATGCGTCTGCAATCCCTGTGAAATGATCGTGGACTGAATTGTGATGTTATCGACGTCGCCGCTGACGGAGAATGTCTCGTCGCGGCCCCAGCTCACGGCCATGTGATCGAAGATCATGTCGTGGCCGTTGGCGATGCCGAGCGCGTCGGTGCCGCTGTCGCCGTTGATGCCCTGACGCACGCGCAGGAAGCGGACGATGTTGTTGTGCGAACCGGAGAACGAAAGGCCGTTGCCGTAGATCGTGACACCATCGCCGGGCGCGGTCTGACCAGCGATGGTGATGTTCGGTTTTGGCGCGTAACGCGGAGACTGGTAATCAATCACGCCGCCGATTTCGAAAATGATCGTCCGGCCGGAAACACTGACAGCATCGCGAAACGAGCCCGGGCCGGAGTCGTTCGTATTTGTGACCTTGTACACCGTTCCGCCGCGACCGCCGGTGGCGAATTTTCCGAATCCTTCAGCGCCTGGAAATGCCGGCAATTGGGCGAACATGGAAACTGGCAGCAAGACAGCAAAGCTGACGGCGGCGAGGTGAAGCAATCGGGTGCAACGGCGAGCCCGCTGGGGGAGAAACATCAATGTCATGAGCAAGTCACGGTGAATACATCAAGGCCGACCGCACAGTGATACCAGATTCCGCGCCGGGGGCGGTCACCGAAATTGGGCACAACGCCCTTTGTTTTGTGCACTGAAGTTGACGGCGGGCGGAAAGTGCCTTTCACCGGTCCGCGCATCGCTTCGTGCGTGCGGCTCGCGCCGGCCCAGCTGCTGGAGACGGGAGTGTCCCTACGCGGCAGTCTGAAACTGGACGGGAATGCGCAGTGTGAACGTGGCGCCGCGGCCCGGGCCAGGACTGCTGGCGGTCAGGCTGCCGCCCAGTTCCTTCGCGGCCAGTGCGGCACTGTGCAGTCCGAACCCGTGCCCGTCCTTGCGGGTGGTGAATCCATGCGAGAACAAGCGCTTCATGTGTTCGGGTGAAATTCCAACTCCGTTGTCCGATACTTCAATGACCACGTTGCGATGGGTGTCGCCCGCGATTCTGGCGACGACGGTCTTGTTCGCGCCGGGTTCCGCTTCGCACGCCGCCTTCGCGTTTTGAAACAAGTTCACCAGAATCTGCAGCACCTTATGGCGGTCCAACGTCAGCTCCGGCACGGATTGAAACTCCCGCACCAGCTGAACCCCGTGGCGTTCGTAGGAGCTGGCATTGATTTTGAAAGCGCTCTCGACAAGTTCGGCCGGTGCCACGCGTTCTGTCACGCCGGCGACGCGCGCGTAGTTCTGCTGCATCGCCACGATTTCCTTGATGTGCCCCACGTTCTGGCCGAGTTCCCTGATTTCGCCCAGCAGCGCGGTGCGTTTTCCCTCCAGGCGGAGCGCAAGCCGTTCGAGATACTCGGG
>CAMLLE010000631.1 GCA_946480555.1 uncultured Verrucomicrobia subdivision 3 bacterium | reverse complement strand
GTGACTCAGTTGCTCGGACCGGCCACCGTGCTGAACGTGGCGGTCACCGTCGGATATTCGGACGGTTTTCTAAATGACCCTTACAAGCGCGTGTTGTTTGACGATTTCCCCTACAACGTCGGTTCCGATCCAGACAATCCGCTGCCGTTCACGGTCTGGCCGGAGAAACGTCCGGACCATAAATTGCGCGAAGTGTTGTTCGCGTCCCTCAGCCACAGCTTCGAGCAGGTCAACGGCGCGGCGGAGATGACGTATCGTCTTCACCACGACAGCTTCGGGGTGACGGCGAACACGGTGACATTCCAGTGGAATCAGAAATTCACCAAGCGCGTTATCATTTCGCCCTTGTTCCGGTTCCACACGCAGACGGCGGCGGACTTCTACGCAACGCATTTCCGTGGCGATCCCGACAATCAAGGTGAGTTTCCGCTGCCCCGCCATTATTCATCCGACTATCGGCTGTCGGCGTTGAACTCCTTTACGTATGGCGTGAGCGTGGAGATTCGCCTGCACGAACATTTCTCCCTGAGCGCCGCCTGCAAGCGCTATGAGATGGAGGGCACGGACGGCGTGACCGATGCGCGGCAGTATCCCAAGGCAAACGTCGTCACCATCGGAGGTACGCTGTGGTTTTGAGCGAGAATCAAACCGTCCGCGCGCGCGTGCGGAATTCAGCCGTCATCCGCGAGGAGAACGGCCTGAGTCTGCTCACGTTTCACGCGATGGGAACGGTCTGCCGCGTGATGCTTGTGGAACCCTCGCGCGCCGCGGCCAATGGTTATCTGGATGCTTTGCTCGACCGCCTTGCGGAGTTTGAAGCGAAGTATTCGCGCTTCCTCGAGGACAGTCTGATCAGCCGGATCAACCGCGCGGCGGCAAAGCATTGGGTCGAAGTGGATGAAGAAACGGAGCGCCTGCTAGACTTGTGCGGCGAGATGTTCTTCTTCACCGGAGGCGCTTTCGACGCGACGTCGTTGCCTTTGATCCGGGTGTGGAATTGGAAGGCGAACCCGGCCTCGATTCCAGACGACGAGCAAGTTCGACAGGCGAAGCAACTCGTGTCTTGGGGAAACGTCCAGCGACGCAAGGGTGCGGTTTATCTTTCGCGACCTGGCATGTGCCTCGACTTTGGCGGCATCGGAAAGGAATACGCTGTCGATATGGCGGTGGCGATGGCTCCGCACTTTGGCATCGAGCATTTGCTGGTGGATTTCGGGCAGGACATCCGCGCGCTGGGGCACCCGCCCGGCAAGCCCGCGTGGCACATCGGATTGGAAGATCCGATGTCTCCCGGCTCGTGTTGGGGCAGCGTAGCCGCCATGCATCACGCCGTCGCCAGTTCGGGCGATTACCTCCGCTGCTTTATGCTGAACGGCCGCCGCTACGGTCACATTATCGACCCGCGGTCGGGTTATCCCGTGGACAATGGCTGCCTCTCTGTCAGTGTGGTGGCGCCCAGTTGCACACTTGCTGGAGTCCTTTCCACGACGGCTTTCATTCTCGGCCCGAAGGACGGATTCGAGCTCATCAACCGGACGTTCGGTGCGTCCGGCGCCATCATTTCCCACACCGGCAGATTCATCACACCCAGATTTTATGAACACCTCGTCTCTCAAAACTAAACTCGCTGCCATCGCTGCAGCCGTGACCATGACCGTCAGCGCATTTGCGGCAATGCCCAAGGTCGGCGAAGCCTTTCCCGACCTCGCGAAATACAATCTCGAAGGCACGCTCCCCGATCTGAAGGGCAAAGTTGTCATTGTCGATTTCTTCGCCTCCTGGTGCGAGCCGTGCAAGGCTTCGTTTCCGGTGATGGAGGAGTTGAAGCAGAAGTATGGCGAGAAGCTGGTGATCATCGCCATCAACCTCGACAAGAAGAAGGCGGACATGGACGAGTTCCTCAAGAAGCATCCCGCCACGTTCACCATCGTCCGCGACGGATCGAACAAGCTCGTTTCCGAACTGAAGATTCCCACCATGCCGAGTTCGTTCGTGCTGGCAAGAGACGGCAAAGTGCATTCGTTCCATCGCGGCTTCAAGGGCGATGAAACCAGGAAGCAATACATTGAGGAGATTGATTCCCTGCTGAAATGAGGCGCGCATGATCTTTCGTCGAACCTTCCTTCTGGCCCTGGCTGCAGGCGCGTTGTGCGCCGCCGGCTGCAAACACGTGAACCCTTGGGAACGCGGCGCACTGGCCGATCCGATCATGCGCGCCGATCGCGATGCGCTGGGCGGAATGATGGCCGAACACATGTGGTTTTCCCGCGAGGCTGCGTCCGGCGGGCGTGGCGTTGGAGGCGGCGGCTGCGGCTGCAACTGAGCCGCGCGTTTCGAAATCACAAACGGACACGCATGAGCACGAATCATCTGGGGCGAAACATCGGACTCTTCCTGAGCCTGTGGCTTTGGGCGGCGCATGGGCAGGACCTTCAATCCCCGTTCACCTTCACGCCACGTGTAATCCAGAGCAACGAAGTGTCGATGCTGGCTGTGGCAATCCACGTTCCCGAGCATCACCACATTTACGCGGACCGGCTGTCGTTCGAACTGAACGGCGTCGAGGTGGCTGCCACGCTTC
>CAMLLE010000630.1 GCA_946480555.1 uncultured Verrucomicrobia subdivision 3 bacterium | reverse complement strand
AATGCAGCGTCTCACGAATCGTGTCGCCCAACGAACCGCGGGTGGAAACCGGCGCTGCCACCTTGAACGAATCATCGGCGAACATCTGCCGCGGATTGGTTTTCAGAAAGTCCGCGATCGCTGCCAGAAACGCAGCACCAAACTCCCGCAGTTTCTTTTCACCCACACCACTGATGCGCGCGAAAGCCGATTCGTCCTGCGGATAGAATCGCGCCATCTGCCGCAAAGCGACGTCGGAGAACACGATGTAAGGCGGCACAGCGCGTTCGTCCGCCAGCCGTTTGCGGAGCTGCCGCAAGACTTCGAAGAGCGCTTCGTCGCAGTCAATTTCACCCGCGCGATGCTTCGCCGGTTCGGGCGCGGTGACCGGCCGCGTGAGTGTGATCTTGCGCCGTTCCTTCAATGCGGACCGGCCTTCGGATGTGATTTCGATGACACTGAACTGCTCGGTGGTTTGATTCAGCAAACCCAAACGCACCAGTTCACGGCCGATCGCGCCCCATTCCGAGCGGCTGTGTTCCGATCCGATTCCGTAAGTGGAAATCGTCTGGTGCCCCCACTTGCGAACGCGTTCCGTATCCGCGCCGCACAGCACCTCGACGACGTGTTGCAAACCGACATTGAAGCCGCTTTTTTCGCGGATGCGATACACGCAGGAGAGGAATTTTTGAGCGGCGATGGTGCCGTCCCAGGTCTCGCGCGGGGAAAGGCAGTTGTCGCAACCGGCGCAGTTGGGAGGAGAGTCCGAACATTCAACATTCAACATTGAACGCTCAACATTCAAAGCGTCCGAACCGCTGGAGCGTTCGTTGTTGAATGTTGAATGTTGAATGTTTTCTTCCTCAAGCCCGCGGTATTTCTCCCCAAAGTATCCCAGCAAAAACGCGCGCCGGCACGTCGCCACCTCGGCATAATGCACGATCTGATCGAGTTGCTGGCGCGCGATCTCACGCTCACGCGGGTCAGGCTTCTCATCGATGAAGCGGCTGTACTTCACCCGGTCGCCCGGGCTGAACAGCAGCAGGCATTCGCCCGGCAACCCGTCGCGCCCTGCCCGGCCCGTTTCCTGATAATATCCTTCGATGTTCTTCGGCAGATCGTAATGAATGACGAAGCGCACGTTTGGCTTGTTGATGCCCATGCCAAAGGCGATCGTCGCGCAAACCACGCGCACTTCATCGCGCAGGAAGGCTTCCTGGCTTTTGTTGCGATCCGCATTCTCCATTCCCGCGTGATACGCCGCGGCAGGAATTCCATCCGCGTTGAGTTTGCTGGCGAGGCTTTCGGCGGTCTTGCGCGCCTGGCAATAAACGATTCCGCTTTCGCGTTTGCGCGCGCGGACGAACTCCAGAATCTGGTCGTATGCGCCGCTTTTGCCCGCGACACGATACGTGAGGTTCGGCCGGTTGAAGCTGGCGATGTAGCAACTGGGGTCGCGCAGGTGCAGCTGCTTGAGAATGTCCTGCCGTACGCGTTCCGTTGCGGTGGCGGTGAGCGCCATCATTGGCACGCCGGGAAACTGCGGGCGCAGGCTGGCGAGCTGGCGGTATTCAGGGCGGAAGTCATGGCCCCATTCGCTGATGCAATGCGCCTCGTCGATGGCGAACAGGCTGACGTTCCACTGCTTCAAGTCTTCCAGAAAGCCGGACAACAACAGCCGTTCAGGCGCAACATATAGCAGCTTGAATTCGCCGTTGTGCAATCCACGCAAGCGCGGCCGCGATTCACCGGCTTCGAGCGAAGAATTCAGGAATGTGGCCGGAACGCCCGCCGCCTGGAGCGCATCGACCTGGTCTTTCATCAACGCAATCAGCGGCGAAATGACGACGGTCAATCCCTTGCGAGCCAGTGCAGGCAGTTGAAAGCAAAGCGATTTTCCGCCGCCGGTTGGCAGCACCGCGCACACGTCCCGGCCGGCCAGGGAATCGCGGATGATTTGTTGCTGGTACGGGCGGAAGGAGCTGAATCCAAAATATTGTTTCAGCAGCGGCAACAGATTCGGGGACGCATCCGACACGGCGGATGTTTTAGCGGAAACGAGTGGATGGAACAACGGATTCGTGACTGGAACAACCAGCCAGCGAAGGACCCTGCCTTGGTGATCCTTTTCGCCGCACATCCCGCCGTGCTAGGGTTTCAACCCCAATTGGCGGAGGCGGTCCGGTTCTGCATTTTCGAGGGGACTGTTCAGGGCTCATTTTGCCCCGGAACGTTTGATTATTGAACCAGCTAACCACGACCCATGCAGGACAATCACAACAACCGATGCTCGTTCGGCGTGCCAGGCCTCGACGACATCACCGGCGGCGGGCTGCCGCGCAACCGACTCCATCTGATACAAGGCGATCCGGGCGTCGGGAAAACCACCCTCGCGCTTCTTTTTCTTCTCGAAGGCGCGCGGCACGGGGAGAAGGTTTTTTACATCACGCTTTCCGAAACGAAGGAGGAATTGCAGGAGGTCGCCCAATCTCACGGCTGGTCGCTCGACCATATTGAAATCCTGGAACTCTCGACCATTGAAAAGCATCTCCAGACCCTGGCGCCCGACAATGCCGGCTACCACCTGGAGCGCGACTTCGTGCC
>CAMLLE010000629.1 GCA_946480555.1 uncultured Verrucomicrobia subdivision 3 bacterium | reverse complement strand
TTCCGTGCCCCAAACATCAACCACGAAGGGCGAGCCGAAGGGTACCATCGTCCGCGCCGCGTGAACGGAAGTGGCGCCAAACATGGCGCAGAAGATCCACGCCAACGCGATGGCAGAACGGCAGAGCGACATGCGCGAATTGTCAGGAAGAAGCGCGAGGCAGTAAAACCGAATCTGCGTGTGCCCTTACGGCGCCGCGTTGAACCTTGGACCCGCCCGCCGGATTCCGGATTTGCTGCTCAACGATACAACTTCAGCGGCTACGATTCACGCAAGCGCGTCGAATCAATGCCCGTGCTGATGCTCTTGAATGTATTCCTGCTTCAACCCGAGTTTCTCCGGCGCGTGCAGTACCAGCATCTTCATCCGGATATCCGAAGGAACATCGCGCGAAGTCAGCTTGGAGAAAACGATCATCAGCAGGATTGCCAGCGGCACTGCCCAGATCGCGGGTTGCTCGCAAAGAATGCGGAGCAGGGGATGTTGCGCCCAGAAGTCATTCAACGGGGCAAAGCCTGCGAAGATCTTGCCCATCGGTCCCTTGTCCAGCGCGAGGTTGCTGACGTTGGTCAAGGTTGCTGCGCCGAGCGCGCACAGACCGCCGGTCAACATCCCGATTGCCGCCCCGCGCATGGTCATGCCGCGCCACCAGACGCTCATGAATAACAGCGGGAAGTAGCTGGCCGCCGCGATTGCGAATGCCTGGCCAACCATGAAGTTGATCTCCAGCGGTTCCACAAAGCTGCCGAGCACCATCGCAACGGCGCCGATCAGGACCGCCGCGATCTTGAACATCCGCATGCGCTGTTCTGGCGTCGATTTCGGCCGCAGCATTCGTCCGTAAACATCGTGCGCCAGTGCGCCGGTCATGGAAACCAGCAATCCGCTGAACGTGCTCATGAACGCCGCGAAGGCACCGGCGCAGGTGATGCCGGAAAGGATTGAGCCGAGCGGCGCGTATTTCTCGTTCAGCAACCGCGGCAGTTCGAGCACGATCTTGTCGGTGCCTTTCGCGCCAGCGCCGGTGTAAAGCTCCGGGAACAAGTTGCGCCCCATCACGCCAAACACAGGCGGAAAAACATAGAACACGCCGATGAGAATCATCACCCACATCGTGGTGCGTTTGGCGGCGACACCGTCGGGATTCGTGTAGAAGCGGACGAGAATGTGGGGCAGGCCCGCCGTGCCACAAACCAGCGCGATGATGAGCGAGTAGGTGTAGAGCAAGGTGTAGGGTTTGGCTTCCTCGGCCGAAAGGTTCGCTGCCTTGGCGGCTTTTGTGGTGAGCGGTCCGAAGGGTGAAATCCAGACGGAATCGGACGGCGCTTTTGGTGGCAGTTCCCGGCGCTCAATTTCTGAGGCGGCCGTCACGGTGGCGGTGATTTCCGCTGGCGATTGCAGCACGGTTGGAGCAGCGCTGTTTACGTTCGATTCAAGCTGTTTTCCGTAATGCCCGTAAACCGCCATCAGCACAAAGATTGGGACCGAGATCGCAAACATCTTCGCCCAATATTGAAACGCTTGAACGAGCGTGATGCCCTTCATTCCGCCGAGCGCAACGTTCAGTGTGATCACCGCGCCGACCAGCACCACGCCAGCCCAATAGGGCAATCCCGGGAAAATGTAGGCCAGCGTGACCCCCGCACCTTTCATTTGCGGCATCGTGTAGAAAAAGCCGATGAACAGGACGAAGCAGACGGCGATCTTGCGGAACAACGGGGAGTCGTAACGGCCTTCAGCGAAATCTGGAATTGTGTAAGCGCCGAATCGTCGAAGGGGTCCTGCGATGAACAGCAACAGGAACAGGTAGCCGCAGGCGTAACAGACCGGATACCAAAGCGCATCGTAGCCGCTGGACATCACCATGCCCGCAATGCCCATGAAGCTCGCAGCGCTCAGATACTCACCCGAGATCGCGCTGGCGTTCCAGCCAACGCTCACGCTGCGGCCAGCCACGAAAAAGTCGCTCGCGGTCTTGGATTTCTTCGCGGACCAGAAACCCATGAAGATCGTGGCGAAGACAGTGACGGCGCTAAAGGCGAGGATGTAGGGATCGATTTGCATCGGCAGTGGTTGGCCCGTGGAACTGAAACTGGGCTGGCTTGAAACGTTGGTTGGTTGGGAAACGCTGCGGACCGAAATTAGTTCCGGTCCGATTCAGTGCCGCCGTGACTCGAGGAGCCGGCCGGACCTTGGCCCATCACTTCCTCGACTTCCTCCCGCTCCAGCGCGATGGAGCGGCGGATGAAGTAGAAGGAAATGCACCAGACGGCGGGGAAGAAACCAATACCCAGAAAGAACCACGTGAGAGTGAAGCCGAAGACGCGTTTTGCCATCAACTCGGGAAGAAAATAGTTCGCCAGAGGCAAACCGAGGAGGACGATCAGGAACGCCGCGGCACAGGCGATGGAAAGCCTGAGTTGCTTGCGCATCAGCGAATGCAGAAATGCTTCGCTGTGCATGTCCGGCTTTGGGGAACTCATGGCCGGGTGTTTAGCAAACGCGTTCCACCGAGGCAACCGGCTTTTCGCATTTTTGTCCTGACTCTTTGAGAATGTCCCCTTTCTGACTCGATGAAAATGTCCCCATGGGGCGG
>CAMLLE010000628.1 GCA_946480555.1 uncultured Verrucomicrobia subdivision 3 bacterium | reverse complement strand
AAGCGGAAAAGCGGAAACTTTCCGGCAACTTCATGGAAGATTCGTGAAGACGGCGAGCCGAAACGGAGACATCACCTTGTCTCCGGCGGGATGTTTCCGCTTTTTCGCTTTTTCGCCTGCCGCTTTTCCTCAGATGTTCTCCCCAATTGACGGCGGCGGCTGGTAGGTGAGTTCGCTTTCGGGCGCAAGCGGGGAGCTTTCCGTTGCCAGCACACGGTAGTTGCGAATCTGCAGCGACACTTCGCGTCCTTCCTCCAGCCCAAGCTGCGCGAATTCTTCCTTCGTCATGCGACTGCGCAGGATCAGGCCGGATTCCAGTTCCAATTCCAATCGCAGCATGATTCCGAGGAAGAACGTGTGCCGCAGCACGGCACGATAGGGATACAGCGAAAGGTCGGTCGAAACCTGCACCGCGTACGGGCGGAAGCCGATGCGAAGCTTGGCGCCATCGGGTGCGTCGTGCGCGGGAAACTGAAGTTCGTTCAAACGCGCCACACCGCCCTGCACTTCGGTGTCGAGCACGTTCATCACGCCGATGAAGCGCGCCACAAATTCGTTCGCGGGCTGTTCGTAAACTTCCCGCGGCGTGCCGATCTGCTCCAGATCGCCTTCGGAAAAAATCACGATGCGATTGGAGACTTCCAACGCCTCTTCCTGGTCGTGCGTTACAAAGATCGTGGTCACGTTCAATTCGTGATGCAGCCGCACCAGCCATTCGCGCAGCTCCTGGCGGATCTTCGCATCCACCGCGCCGAACGGTTCATCCAGCAGCAGCACGCTCGGCTTCGAAGCCAGCGCGCGCGCAATCGCCACCCGCTGGCGCTGCCCGCCGGACAGCTGATGCGGATAACGTTTGTCGAGTCCGTCCAGGCCGAAAAGCTTCAGCAGTTCGAACACGCGCGCTTCGATGTCCGGCTGCTTCCATTTCTTGATCTTCAAGCCGAACGCGACGTTCTTGAACACAGTCATGTTCTTGAACAGCGCGTAATTCTGAAACACGAAACCGATGTTGCGCTTCTGGACGGAAAGATCGTTGACGCGCTGGCCGCGGATCAGGATATCGCCCGACGTGGGCACTTCCAATCCGGCGATCATGCGCAGCACGGTGGTCTTGCCTCCGCCGCTGGGCCCGAGCAGCGCCATGAGTTCGCCGTCCTGGACGGTGAAGCTGACATTCCTCACGGCGGCCACTTCGCCGAACTTCTTCGTTACGTTTCTGATTTCGATGCTCACGAGAGAGAGTTGATAGTCGATGGTTGATGGTGGATGGCCATTTAGTGGCTTCTGCCATTCTGCTGTTGCGCGCGTTCGAACTCGCGCACCTGTTTCCATTCCAGCGCCGTCTTGATCAGCAGCGTCAACAGCGCCAGCAGCGCCAGGATGCTCGCCACAGCAAACGCGGCGGGGCCGTGGTATTCGTTGTAAAGTTTCTCCACGTGCAGTGGCATGGTGTTCGTCACGCCCGCGATGTGGCCGCTCACCACTGACACGGCACCGAACTCACCCATCGCGCGCGCGTTGCAGAGAATCACACCGTAGAGCAAACCCCATTTCACGCTGGGTAGCGTGACGTACCAAAACGTCTTGAAGCCGCCGGCACCGAGCGTCAATGCGGCTTCCTCCTGCTCGCGTCCGGTCGCTTGCATGACGGGAATCAACTCTCGGGCGACAAACGGAAACGTCACGAACACGGTTGCCAGCACGATTCCTGGAATGGCAAAGATGATCTTGATGTCGTGCTCGTAAACCCAGCCGCCGAGATAACCTTGCAGGCCGAACATCACCACGTAAATCAAACCGGCGACCACGGGAGAAACCGAGAACGGCAAATCGATGAGCGTGATCAAAAGCGATTTGCCGCGGAACTCAAACTTGGCCACCGCCCACGCCGCGCAGACGCCAAAGAGCGTGTTTAACGGAACAGCAATCGCCGCAACCAGCAGCGTCAGCTTGATCGCTGCAATGGTCTCCGGCTCGCGCAAGGCGGAGAAATACAGGCTCCAGCCTTTCGCCAGCGCCTGGGCGAACACATTCGCCAGCGGAATCAGCAGGAACACGGCAAGGAACAAGCCGCAGATTGAGATCAGCGCCCACTTCACCAGCGGCGATTCCTCCGTCCCGCGCTGCGACTTCGCAGTGGCGTCCCTCGAATTTCGACTGACGTATCCGGCCATGCTATTTCTCGTAGTTCCGCGCCCAGCGTTCGAGCAGGTTGATCGTGATCAGCAGCGCAAAGGAGAACACGAGCAGCACCACGGCGAGCGCCATCGCGCCGGCGTAATCGTACTCTTCCAGACGTACCACGATCAGCAGCGGCGCAATCTCAGAATAGTAAGGTTTGTTTCCCGCAATGAAGATGACCGAACCGTATTCTCCGATTGCCCGCGCAAAGGCGAGCGCGAAGCCGGTGATGATGGCGGGCAACAGCGTTGGGGCGACGACCGAAAAGAACGTTCGCAACCGGCTCGCGCCCAAAGTGGCCGCGGCTTCCTCAACCTCGCGTTCGAAGTTCTCCAAAACCGGTTGCAGCGTCCGCACGACGAACGGCAAGCCAATGAACGTCAGCGCCAGCACGACGCCGAGACGCGAAAACGCTCCTTGAA
>CAMLLE010000627.1 GCA_946480555.1 uncultured Verrucomicrobia subdivision 3 bacterium | reverse complement strand
TGGCGACTCGCATGGAATCTACCGGCAAATGCATTTCACGCGGTCCTATCAACTCCTGAAAACCCAGGCCCTTGAGCATGGGCCGCGACATCGCCGAAGGAGTATCTGTCAAGGTTGGCAAGTCCCTGCTCACGGCCCTTGCCATCAGCATCGGGCCGATGCCCTGAATCCGAAACTCCGGTTCTACCCGGAGGTCCGACGCCCATTGAACGGTGCGCTCGGTCTCGCCCAATCGCATCGTCAGCGGCGTCAGCCCCACCTGCCCCACAACCCGCTGATCGCGCACGGCCAGCAACAGCCCCTCGATCGGGCCGGAGCTGGCGCCCCGGAATTTCCAGCGATTGTAATCTGGATCGCGGCGCAGCGCATTGTGAGGCCAGTTTCGCGCCGCAAATTCAACGTGCGCCTGCGCGTGTTTTTCCGAGTACGGCACCACGCATTCGGATGCCATGCGATTCAACTTCGAGACGCTGATGGGCATGCGGACTCCTTTCGGAGCACGAACCAACACACCGCCACCTCGGATCTCAGGCCGAAGTGCCGGTTGAACTCCCGGCCGTGTTTCGGGACCAGCCATTCAGCCGACGAACTCGAGCACCTCCCGGACAATCCGTTCACTTGCCTTGCCATCCCAAAGCGGAATGGGCGCAGCCGTTTTGTAACGGCCGGCGAGCACCTCGCCCACCATGGCCTCAAGGAGAGCGGCGTCACCACCAATCAACGTGCTGGTGCCCTGCGAGACTGTGATCGGCCGCTCGGTGTTTCGTCGCAGCGTCAGGCAGGGAACTCCGAGCGCAGAGGTTTCCTCCTGCAAGCCGCCCGAATCAGTGATCACCAACGTGGCCTTCGACGACAGCCCCAGACATTCCAGGTAGCCGAGCGGAGGTGTGAGCAGAAGCCGGTCGCTGTGATTGAGATTCCGCAGAATTCCCGCCGCTTCCAGCCGGGCGCGGGTGCGCGGATGAACCGGAAAAACCACCGGCAATCGTTCCGCGATTTTCTGCATCGTCGCCAGCCACTTCGACAGTTGGTCAAAATCGTCCACGTTGGACGGGCGATGCATGGTCCACAGGGCGAAGCCATCGCCATTGAGCGAAAGCACCCGCTCGTAATGCAGCTGCCGGGCTGCCGGAAGCAGCCGGAGCAAGGTGTCAATCATCACGTTGCCGACCAGTTTGACGATCTTCTCGGGCCGTCCTTCGGTGCGGAGATTTTCCAGCCCGCTGGGTTCGGTTACCAGGCATAATTCCGATATCGCGTCTGTCAGAACACGGTTGATTTCCTCGGGCATCGTCCGGTCAAAACTGCGCAAACCGGCTTCGACATGAATCACCGGAACGCCCAGTTTTACGGAGGCCAACGCGCAGGCGATGGTGGAATTGACATCTCCCACGACGAGTGTCGCCGATGGGCGCTGCTCGCATCCCATCAGCCACGCCTCGTAGCGCGAAAGCACTTTCGCGGTCTGTTCGCCGTGAGTGCCGGACCCGGCTTCCAGACAGACCTCCGGCCGAGGCAAATCCAGCTCACGGAAGAACGCGTCACTCAGCAGGGCGTCATAGTGCTGCCCTGTGTGAACCAGAACTGGACGCAGCCTTTGCGCATGCGACTTAAGAGCAGCCAGGATTGGCGCGATTTTGACGAAGTTCGGCCGCGCCCCGACGACACAGGCGATTGTGGGCATCATGGGAGTCAGGTGTTGAAAGGTGAGGCCAGGCCAGAAGGCCAGCGCAATCAGCTCAAACCGCTTCAGCGCGTGAGCACTTGGAATCGGGGGTGGGCGCCTTTGCGAACGATCTCGAAGTCCCAGACGCCACGCAGAAAACCGCAACCGTAGCCAAAGTGATAACAGGGAAAAACCAGGAGCAGCAAAGGAAACAAATTCCATTGGTTTCGTCCAACGACCAGTGCCGAGGCAATCAAGACGCCGACGACGTACGCAGACACCATCCCGATGAGCGCGATTGCAGCGGGCGCACGGACCAGATCGGTTTCCGCGGACGAAAAGAACGCGGTGAACCCTGTGCACAGGAGAAGCAGAGCCAGGAGCAGCACAAACAGGCCCGGAACAAGGTGGCGAACGGAGGCAGGAACTCGGTGTTTCTGGATTACACGCACCTTCCAGTAACCGTACTGCAGGTATTGTCCGAACAACTTCTTCAAGCTCGTTCTGGGTTTGTACCAGCACCTGATCCTTGGACTTTGCCAGATTTTCCCGCCTGCCCTCGCGAGCCGCAGATTGAACTCGTCGTCTTCATTGCGAACGAATTCCTCGTCGAAGCCGCCAATTCGTTGAAACAGCTCTCGCCGCCAGCAACCAAGATAAACAGTGTCAACTTCCCCCTCATAATTCGTTTCGTGCCCACAAGCTCCGCCTGTTGCAAACGGTGATTGAAAAGCCGCTGCGATGGCGGTGCTCACCAGAGAATCGCCTTTCGCCACCCATGGTCCCCCCACGTTGTCGGCGCCCGTCGCCGCCAGCGCCTCAACACATCGGCGGATGTAGTCGGACGCGTAAACCGTGTGTGCGTCCATCCGGATTATGATTTCTCCACGCGCAACACGAATCGCCGCGTTCAGCCCCGCAGCCTGAATTCGGGCGGG
>CAMLLE010000626.1 GCA_946480555.1 uncultured Verrucomicrobia subdivision 3 bacterium | reverse complement strand
AAAGGTTCCCTTCGAAATCAGCTCGCATCAATGGTTGCGGCGGGAGTTTGAAAACGACTTGACGTTCCTCTGGGATGAATCCGCCTGGCTTTATCATTGCGATGCCGGCAAGAAGAACTGGAGCCAGTATGAAACGGACATTCAAGGGCGCGGCAATTTGGGCAAGCTGTATCCCAAATACAAATACGGCGTAGAGGGCGACACACCGTCGTTTCTGTATGTGCTGCCGAACGGACTGAATCATCCCGAGCAGCCGGGTTTCGGCAGTTGGGGCGGGTTTTTCGCGCGCGGCATTGGCGCGGACAAGGTCACCCGCGCGTACGTTAATCAACCCGGCGCGGCGGCAAACGCGACGTCCCGGAAGTACGAAACATATTTCTACCCTGCGACCTTTAACGACTTTGCGGCCCGCATGAATTGGGCTGGAAGCGGCGTGGGAAATCGCAACCCGGCGGTGGTGATCAATGGCGCCACGGGGCTGGACAGTGTGGTGGTGTCCGCCGCGCCGGGCAGTCCCGTAGTTTTGGACGCTTCGGCGACAAGCGACCCCGATGGCGACAAGCTGAAATTCAAATGGTGGCTTCTGCCTGAAGCCAGCAGCTATCAAGAGACAATCACGCTCTCAAACTCAAATTCGAACCGGATCGCCGTTCCCGTGCCGGCCGACGCTGCGGGCAAGTGTTTCCACGTCATTTGCGAAGTGACGGACGACGGCACGCCGAGCCTCACCGGTTACAGAAGGGTGATCGTTGAACCGCTTCGTTGAACTACAACTGCAAACAATGCAAGACAATCGAGTATTTCCCGTTGGAAGCTGCCAGAATCTCCAGGCCGACGGTCACACCGGCGAAAGCTGGGCGAACAATTGTTACCATTACCCAGCGCATCTTTCGATGAAGACAAATTCATTCCGCCCGGCGAACACTTTCAATCTCACGCCCCGGAGCCAAACTGATATGAGGGTGTTTATCCGGAAACTTTTCTGCCTGGGCCTGCTGCTCGCCTTGCCTTTCCTTGCCGCAGCGGCCGATCTGCGCGAAACCATCAGCTTTAATCGCGAATGGAAATTCCAGCTCGGCGATGTTGCCGGCGCGGACGCGGTCGCATTCGACGACTCCAAATGGAGCAATGCCAACCTGCCGCACTCGTTCTCCACGCCTTACTTCGCGGCGAACGACAAGTTCTACGTTGGCTACGGCTGGTATCGAAAGCAATTCAACGCGCCGAAGAACTGGAACGGGAAACGCGTTCACCTCGAGTTCGACGGCGTGTTCCAGGTCGCTGAAGTCTTCGTGAACGGGAAGCGCGTTGGCGAACATCGTGGCGGATATACCGGGTTCACGTTCGACATCACCGATGCCATGAAGCCGGGCGGCAACGTCCTGGCGGTGCGCGTGAACAATCATTGGAATGCGCGGCTCGCACCGCGCGCGGGGGAACATCACTTCAGCGGCGGCATCTATCGCAACGTGCGGCTCGTGGTCACCGATCCTTTGCACGTCGCTTGGTACGGCACGTTTGTCACCACGCCGCAGGTTTCGAAGGATTCCGCCACGGTGAACGTGAAGACGGAAGTGGTGAACCAATCGCGCGAGGAGAAGACCTTTACGCTGAGAACACTTGTCCTGGATGCGAAGGGCAAGAACGTGGCGAAGATGGAATCCACGCAGAAGATCGCCGCGAACTCCACCAACGTCGTTGACCAGACCAGCTCGCCCATAGCGAATCCGAAGCTTTGGTCGCCGGAGCATCCGAACCTGTATTCAGTCAAGACCATCGTGCTCGCGGGTCGGAAACAGGTGGACGAATTCACATCGCCGCTCGGTTTCCGTTGGTTCAAGTTCACGGCGGACCAGGGCTTCTTCCTGAATGGCGAGCATCACTATTTCAAAGGCGCGAACGTGCATCAGGATCACGCGGGCTGGGGCGATGCCGTGGTGGACAACGGGTTTCATCGCGATGTGAAGATGGTCAAAGACGTCGGCATGGATTTCATCCGCGGTTCGCACTATCCGCATGCGCCGGCGTTCTCCAAAGCTTGCGATGAACTCGGCGTGTTGTTCTGGTCCGAGAACGCGTTCTGGGGCACCGCTGGTTTTTCGAATCCGTGGGGCGCGAGTGCGTATCCGACCGATCCCGCGGACGAAGCTGAGTTCGAGGCGAGCGTGAAGCAACAGTTGCGCGAGATGATCCGCATCCATCGCAATCACCCGAGCATCATCATCTGGAGCATGAGCAACGAGCCGTTCTTCAGTGACGGGCGCGTGATGCCGAAGGTACGGAAGTTCTTGAAGGACGTCGTCGCGTATTCGCATGAACTTGATCCGACGCGGCCAGCGGCAGTTGGCGGAAGTCAGCGTGGCGAGATTGACAAGCTCGGGGACGTGGCGGGTTACAACGGAGACGGCGCGCGGCTGTTTCCAAATCCCGGCGTTCCCAACGTTGTCAGCGAATACGGCTTAACGATGGTGGATCGGCCCGGCCGCTATGAGCCCGGCTGGGGCGACCTGCCGCTCACGCCCGGCGCGGACCGCAATGTGGAAGGCTCGTGGCGTCTGCCGTGGCGCAGCGGCGAAGCGATCTGGTGCGCGTTCGACCACGGCAGCATCG
>CAMLLE010000625.1 GCA_946480555.1 uncultured Verrucomicrobia subdivision 3 bacterium | reverse complement strand
CTTCGTCGCGGTGAAGCAGGATGTGACCGCCAACCGCCAGGCGCAGCTCGAACTTCAGGCGGCACAAGAAAAACTGGAACGCGTGCTGGCGCACAGCCCGGCAGTGATTTATACGCTGCGATTCGAGCAAGGATTGCAGAAGCCAGTGTGGGTGAGCGAGAACGTGCAGCAACTTCTTGGATACGATGCCGAACAGGCTTGCGCGGCGAACTGGTGGTTCAACCACGTGCACCCGGAAGACCGCCAGCTGGTCATTCGTGAAGATCCCCAGCTGCGCAACACCGGGCACTCAATGAGGGAATACCGGCTGCAACACCACGACGGCTCCTACCGCTGGATCGCCGATGAACAACGCCTCGTGCGCGATGCCCAGGGAAAGCCCGCTGAAGTTGTCGGCATCTGGACCGACGTCACCGAACGGAAGAACCTGGAAGCGCAGTTGCGCCAGGCCCAGAAGCTCGAATCCATCGGCCAGCTGGCCGGTGGCGTCGCGCACGATTTCAACAACATCCTCACCGTGATCCAGGGCCACGCTTCGCTGCTGCTCGCCAATCGCGGCCTCGATGACCAGACACTTGATTCCGCCCAGCAGATCGCGCTGGCGAGCGAACGAGCCGCCACGCTCACCCGTCAGTTGCTTGCGTTCAGCCGCAAGCAAGTAATGCAACCCCGCGCACTCGACCTGAACGAGATTGTCAGCAATGTGATCAAGATGCTGAAACGAATCGTGCGCGAGGATGTGTCGCTGCGCGTCAATTACGCGCCGCGGCTGGCACCCGTCCACGCCGACGCCGGCATGCTCGAGCAGGTGCTGATGAACCTCGCGGTGAACGCGCGCGACGCCATGCCGCAAGGAGGTGAATTGATCATCTCCACATCGGTCGAAGCGATCGGACCAGATTATCTGCAAGTGAACGCGGAAGCCTCGCCGGGCGAATACGTTTGCCTGTGCGTGGAGGACACCGGCTGCGGGATTCCTCCCGAAGTGTTGCCGCGGATCTTCGAGCCGTTCTTCACTACCAAGCCCGTGGGTCAGGGCACCGGACTCGGATTGGCCACGGTTCACGGCATCGTTCATCAGCATCGTGGCTGGATCAAAGTCTATAGCGAGCCCGATCAGGGGACGTCCTTCCGGGTTTATCTCCCCGCATTGCGCGACGCAGAACGCCGTGGGGGCGAACCGGTGAAAGATCAGGCGGTCCCGGGCGGTGACGAAACAATCCTGCTGGTTGAGGATGAGGATGCAGTGCGAACACTCGCCCGCAACGTCCTGGAGCGAAAAGGCTATCGCGTCATCGAAGCCGTTTCCGCGATTGAAGCACTGAAAAACTGGCCCACCTACAGCAAGGTGGACCTGGTTCTGACAGACATGGTGATGCCGGGCGGGATGACTGGATTGGACTTGATGAAGAAGCTGCACCTGGAGTTTCCGGAATTGCCTGCCATCTACACCAGCGGGTACAGCGTGGACATCATCGGCAAGGAATTCGAACTGCGCGACGGAATCAACTTCCTTCAAAAACCCTATGGCCCCCGGCGCCTGGCGCAAACCGTCCGCGATGTCCTGGATCAACGCTACACCGCGTCGGCGAAAACCTCGTAGGGATTCCGTCCGCTGAGATTCGCCGCGGAAAACTGTGGGAACACGGTCTGCACCATGTTCCCACTTTTCGGGGATGGGGGCTCGGAAAATTCTACGTGCCCACGCTAACCATTGAATCAGGTCATGCCATGGGGTCCGTCCCTACCGGGTGTGCAGTCATTCGAAGACATGGCACTCGCGCTGCTTGGAATCTTCCGGGCTTCGGCCCGAAATAACTGAGAGCGTATGTCTGAAAATCCATTTTCCGCCCGTCCCGCCAGTGCCGGTCCCGTTGATAAAAGCCGCCGCGAGCGTGTGAAGTTCACTGTTTACGCCATTTTGGGAAGCATGGTGACGTTCTGCCTCGCCCTTTTGGTTCAAGGCTGTCGCCACCATCAACCGGCGGCCGAAAATCCGTTTGCTGCGCCACAGCAGCACGCCGTGTCGCAACGCTGAATCCCCGCCGGTGGAATTGATCCAATTGAAGACAGTCCCCTGCTCTTTTCCGACACACGGCGAGCGGGTTGGATTTAATGAGCAGCTGCGCAGTGAGCGTCGCGTGAACAGAACATAGGGCTTTCCAGACGTTCCAAAACTTCCGCAGGCAATTCACCGGCCTCCACCAGACGCCGCACCACGCCCCGATAGAATTCGCTGTGTTCAGCCGGCCAAAGCGGTTGCGAAAACTTCCAGCCCCGCGCGGAATCCACCACGAAATTGCAGAATTCCAGGACGGACACGCAGTAATCATCCAGCGAGATGCGCCTCATTCGCAGATCGTTCTGAACCATGCGTCGCTCCGCATCGGCCGCGCGGACAATGGCCTTGACGGGCAGAGATTCCAGGAGATCGCAGAACGTTTCATACAAACGGGAACTCATACTCGGAAAGCTAGGGTCCCTCGCAATCTGCTCAATGGGGTGTTCACCTCGAGCCGAACCGGGTGTGGCGCCTTACTTCTAAACGCACATCTAGGTGCCTCGCAACTGCCTCAGGGCGTCGCGAATCGCATCCGTCGCCAGCCGGATT
>CAMLLE010000624.1 GCA_946480555.1 uncultured Verrucomicrobia subdivision 3 bacterium | reverse complement strand
CCAGCACCAGCAAGGTGGAACAAGTCTGGTTCGCCCAGAACGTCGAATCCATGGATCGAGACGGAGCAGCGCAGAGCGGCGCGATCGGAGACAACCAGACTTCGACGCTTCAAACATCATTGACCGGCCCTGGCACCCTGACGTTCTGGTGGAAGGTATCTTCAGAACAGCAATTCGATCATCTCCGATTTGAAGTGGACGGCGTGGTGCCCTTTGCCGTGATTTCCGGTGAAGTCGAATGGCAGAAAAAGACGGTGGCCATTCCAACCGGCACCCATACGGTCCGCTGGATTTACAGCAAAGACGCAACCCTCAGCGTGGGTCGCGATGCCGCGTGGGTGGATCACGTGGAGTTCCTTCCCAACCCACCAGCCATCAGTCAGGAACCGGCAAATCAGATCGCGGTGTGGGGCGGCACCGTGACGTTCTCGGTTTCAGCGCTCGGCACGCCGCCGTTGCAATACCAGTGGCTGAGGAACGGCACGAACTTCAATTCCTTCGCGGCCAGCCAGCTTACGCTGACAAACGTGTCGCGGATGGATGCGGGCCTCTACGCCGTGCGGATTTCAAATCCAGGCGGAAGCGTTCTCAGCACCAATGCAAGCCTGCGAGTTCGCATTCCGCAGCAGCTCGGTTTGCCCGAGCCGCTGGACGATTGGGCGATTCAAGTCACCAGCCGCGCCGCCGACGGACTCGGGCTGGATTCCGATGATCTTGCACTTCTGAAACCGCAGTTCAGCACGAACCTGATCGATTGGATCGCTGTGGCCGCAGAACTCGAATTGACCAATGGCATGGTGCGCTTCGTGCATACGAATGACGCGCCCCTGGGATTCTACCGAGTGATCGAGGAATAGGCGCGGCTGGTGTGCGTCGAAACGCACAGTTCCGAGGTAACGATCGAACCCGCTACAGTTTCCGATGCGTGACAGAACGAACACAGCGCGGGCGAGACGCGGCAGCCGGAGGCGGAGAGAATCCCCGCGGTCGCGCATTCACGCTGGTTGAATTGCTCGTCGTGATTGCGATCATCGCGATTCTGGCGGCGCTGTTGTTGCCCTCGTTATCGAAAGCCAAGGCGAAAGCCCTCCAGACTGCCTGTCGGAACAACCTGCGCCAGCTTCTGCTCGGCTCGCAAATGTATGCCGCGGACTTTCAAGGAAAGCTCGTTCTTAACGATCCATTTGTGACAACGAATTGCTGGGGCGGAGGCATGATGGACACTCCGCTTTCGGCGACGAACGAAATGCAGTTGCGCGGCAGCCTGTTGTTTTCCTACGTCCGCTCGCCCTCGATTTTTCGGTGTCCGGCGGACAGCTCTTCCATTTCTGGAAAACCGCGCGCGCGAACTTACGCGATGAACGGATGGTTTGGCACGCGGCACATGGAAACCTTCACCTCCCAACGCAATTTTCGAACCTTCGTCCGTGAAAGTGAAACTGCCAGCGGCACGTCCAGACTGTGGCTGCTGGCGGACGAACACGTGGATTCGATCGACGACAGTTTTTTTCTTGTGACGATGGATGACAGCCGGCCGTTCGCGAGCTACCCCGGAATCCGCCACCGCAATAGCTATTCGCTCGGGTTCTTTGACGGCCATTCCGAATCGTGGCAACTCCGCGATACCAGCGGCAAACCAAGCGGTCCACAGACGGGCGGCGGTGTGAGCCGCAACAATGTGGATTGGATTCGGCTGAAGGGCGCCAGCACGCTGCCATGGGGCGGGCAATCCCAAGGCAGCAACTGATTTCCGGTCCAAACCGGTTCATACGCCAGGGATGAGGCAAGTTCTGCCTCGGGTTTCTGCGTAAGCAGACCTCGAGGCAGAAGAGCCTCACGCGAAGCGTCTGTTTCCTCGAAGCTGCTCACGAGCCCCGAACCCTCTCGATCTGCCACCCCTCCGGGGCTCGACAATTCCGAACGGAGATCCACGGATTCCACTGCACTTCACCTGTGGCTGGTCGCTTTCGCTCCTACGGAGCTGAGGACGGTTCATGGAAAGCTTCGACCTCCAACAATGGGCGCGCATCGAAGCCATGAACCTGGTAAGGACTGCGCACTGCGCCGTCCGCGCCACCGAGCGAAGCGTCAGGTGGCGGAGCGAGGAGAGTGGGGCTTTTGTGCAGTTCAAAAATCCGGCTCGCCAAATTGCGGTTCCTCCCCGATTGTATGGCCGATTTTTTTACGAAAGATCACGATGTTTACCGGAACCTACACAGCAATCGTTTCGCCGTTCAAAAACGGGCAACTGGATGAACCCGCGCTCGAGCGCCTCGTCAAAACCCAGATCAAGGGCGGCGTGGATGGCATTGTCCCCGTCGGCACGACCGGCGAATCGCCCACCGTCAGCTACGAAGAGCATGTTCAGATCATCAGCCTCGCGGTGAAGTTCGCCGCCGGTAAAGTGAAGGTGCTCGCCGGCACCGGCGCGAATTCCACCACCGAAGCGATCTACCTGACGAAGGAAGCGGAAAAGGCCGGCGCGGACGGCTCGCTACAGGTGGCGCCCTATTACAACAAGCCGACGCAGGAAGGTTTGTTCCAGCATTTCAAAGCGATCGCCAAAGCCACGAAGCTACCCATCGTGCTCTACAGTATTCCCGGCCGCTGCGGCATT
>CAMLLE010000623.1 GCA_946480555.1 uncultured Verrucomicrobia subdivision 3 bacterium | reverse complement strand
CTTGGCGAAGCGGACCTCTACGTCACCACGACCGGCAACTGTGACATCATCACGCTCGAGCACATGCAGAAGATGAAGGACCAGGCGATCGTTTGTAACATCGGCCATTTCGATAATGAAATTCAGGTCGATCGTTTGAACAACGCCAAGGGCGTGAAGAAGCTTACGATCAAGCCGCAGGTAGACAAATACACCTTCGCCGACGGTCACAGCATCTACATGCTCGCCGAAGGCCGCTTGGTGAACCTCGGTTGCGCCACGGGTCATCCGAGCTTCGTCATGTCGAATAGCTTCACCAACCAGGTGCTGGCGCAGCTCGACCTGTGGAAGAACAAAGATTCGAACAAGGTCGGCGTTTATCGTCTGCCCAAGAAGCTCGACGAAGAAGTCGCCCGCCTACACCTCGAGAAAATCGGCGTGAAGCTCACCAAGCTCACCAAGAAACAGGCCGACTACCTCGGCATCCCGGTCGAAGGCCCTTACAAGCCCGAGCACTACCGGTATTGAACTGGTAGGGCTGCGCTGCCGCGCAGCCGTAAAGTTTGGGCGGCGCATCAGCACCGCCCTGCCGCGAAGGCGAACGGACAACCCGTTCGCCTTTTTTATTTCATCCCAGCGTCGATTACGATGGCGCTCAGGTTCTTTTCCTGTGAGGAGAGACTCGTGGCTTGCCGATCAAGCCGCTGCTGCAATTCCGAAATCGGAGTCAGCGTGCCGCTCGCACCCTTCCGCCAATCTGGTTCCTTGTTCCAAACAGCACATGCGAACTGTGCCACGACGTAGATGCCAAAATCGTAGTCGCGCTGGAGGTAACGCGCATAAAGCTGCCCCTCCATGTCGTCGAGCAAACCCGCATTCCACGCACACTTCACTTCCACGACGACGCTTACCGGGCGAGCGTGATCACCGTTGGCCTCGATGGGAGTTGCTTGAATCAACAAGTCCACTAGCTCAGCGGGGGTATCTCCGAAGCGGCGCGTAATCTGCACCTCGCGGTTGGCGATGATGCCGCGCTTCTCCAGATCAAATTCGATGTGGCGCTTCAAACAGTTCGAAAGCTCGTTCTCGTCTTTCGGGTCCCACGTCTTCTGCTTGCCATCGCTGACGCAATTCCAGAGTCGGTGGATGGCGGATTTCCATGCAGTCGTTCTTTGAAGCGCCGGATGGGTTCGGAGACAAGCGCATGCAAATCACCAGCGGTGCGAATAAGTCGGCTCTCTTTTTCCGCGAATACCCAAGAAGCTCGACAAAGAAGTCGCTCGCCTGCACCTCGAGAAGATCGGCGTGAAGCCACCAGCTCTCGAAGAAGCAACCGTATGTCGGGTGGTGTGGGAGGACGGTGAGGACTTAAGCTTTCGCAGCCGTTTTGTCGTTTGCTCACGGTCAATTCGGCTCGCGAACCCAAATCTGCCTGCCGGCAATATTGACATTCGCGTCGGGTTCTGGCTGGTTGGCGGGGCGTTCAGGACGCATCCGGGTCCGCGGAAAAGGCCGAGCCTACCTGCAATTATCAGTATGCCCTTAACCTTGATGCTGCCTGTTCGCGGACCTCAGGCGATAGCAGAAAGGTTATATGTCAAAGTCGCTGCCTTCGCGGCCCAATCTTGAGCAACTCAAGACTCAGGCCAAAGAAATCCACAAGCAATTCCTCGCCGGCCAGCCCGAAGCCGTGGCCCGGGTGCGGGAATTTCATCCTGACTTCAAGCATCGCCCGGAAGATGGGAACGCGAAGTCCTTTCGCCTTCACGATGCACAAAGGGTGATCGCACGCGAATACGGTTTCGCCAGTTGGCCCAAACTCAAGGAGCACGTCGAGTCGGTGCTGGTTGAAACTGGTGAGCCATTGGAACTCCTGAAGCAGGCGTTTCACGCAAACGACGCGCCATTGTTGCGCAAACTGCTGGAGCGGCATCCGGAATTCAAAGCGGCCATCAACGACCCGATCGGACCATTCAATTCTCCAGCAATCGCGAATGTTTCCAGCCGCGAGATGCTGGATGTGCTGCTTGATGCCGGTGCGGATATCAACGCCAAGAGTCGCTGGTGGGCCGGCGGTTTTGGATTGTTGCATGGTGCCGAACCCGAGCTTGCCGCCTACGCCATCCAACGCGGCGCCGTGGTGGACGTCCACGCTGCGGCACGGTTGGGAATGATCGGCAGACTTCGCGAACTGGTTAACTCGGACCCGTCGCTGGTTCACGCGCGCGGCGGCGACGGTCAGATGCCGTTGCATTTCGCGAGCACGGTCCAGATCGCAGAGTTCCTGTTGGATCGCGGCGCGGATATTGACGCGCGCGACGTGGACCACGAATCCACTCCCGCCCAATGGATGATACGCGAGCGACAGGAGGTGGCGCGGTGCTTGATTCAGCGCGGTTGCACAACGGACCTGCTCATGGCCGCTGCGGTGGGCGACGAAGACCTCGTGCGCAAACATCTGGATACCGATCCCAACTGCATTCGCATCCGCGTGAGCGACGAGTTTTTTCCGAAAAGGAATCCCCATTCCGGCGGGACGATTTACCAATGGCAGCTTGGCTGGCATGTGTCGGCCCACGATGTGGCCCGGAAATTCGGCCACCACTCAGTCTTACGCCTGTTGATGGAGCGCAGTCCCGAC
>CAMLLE010000622.1 GCA_946480555.1 uncultured Verrucomicrobia subdivision 3 bacterium | reverse complement strand
GGACCGGACGGTCACGTTCCGCAAAGCGCGTGAACTGATGGAAATGAAATACCTGGCGCGGATGATGACCGAGCGCGAGCGCGAGCGTTTTATGAGAGCAGCGCAGGTGACTGAACAGGAACTCCGCGATTTCTACGATCGTCATCCGGAGAGGTTCCAGGTCGCACCGAACTTCACCATCCGGCAGATCCTTGTTTACACGAGGGGCAATCCAGCCTTTCCGGATCGCGGACATGAGGAAGGCACGGCGCTGGCCATTGCGGAAACCGCATTGAAGCGATTGCGCGCGGGCGAGGCGTGGGACGCCGTGGCGAAGGCATATTCGGACGACAAAGCCAGCGGAGAACGCGGAGGCTTGCTCGAGGGCCAGTTCGGCTACTTCCCGCGGGAAATGGAGGCAGCCATTCGCGCGCAAGAACTCGGCAAGCCTGGAGAGATTGTGAAATCAGATTTCGGCTGCCACGTGTTGCAGGTGGAGCGGCGTGTTCTGGAGACGCAACGAAAGCCGTTCGCTGAGGTGAAGGATGTGATCGCTCCGGAAGTCTCGAATGAGAAGATCAGCCGCGCGCATCGTGAGTTCATGGCGCCGGTGCTTGCGGCGGTGCGGCTCAAGGAAGCGCCGCTCGCGACGAAGGACACGTTTGTTCTGAATCCGCCCGGAATCAAAACCAATGATGTGCTCGCGACGCTCGACGGCAGGCCCGTTTACCAGTCGGACTTCGAATGGTTCGCGCGCGATGCATTCCGGATGGAGCAGCGGGAGCAGGCGTTCTCGCGCCCCGGAGCGCGGGTTGGGATGGTCAAATCCTTCCTGAATATGAAGGCGCTGGAACTGCGCGCACGGCAACTCGGTCTGGATGGAAATTCCGAATTCCAGGCGATCAGCAAAGTGGAAGAGATGAAGCTGCTGGGTGAATTTTTGCAGGAACGTGACAGGACCACGCCCTGGATGCTGCCGGGGACGACTGAAGAAGCCCGCACATTGGAGTTGAAAAAGTATCTGAAACGATTGCGTGAGGAAGTGGAACTGCGAATTGAGCCGAACGCGACGGACGTCGTTTTGAAAGCAATCCCACTCGATTGACGGGAGAGGGAACAGCGATCTCCGCGGGAGAAACAATTGAGATGACCGTTTCACGTCCGTCACGGTGGATTGGGGAGAGAATTTCCCCACTACAATTTGTGTTTTCAACCCGTGAATGGTAGTCGCCGACGTGGTGAGGGGGATCTGACCTGCACCCCGGCCAGTCCGCGACCAAATGCGGCAGGTTCATTGGGAGGGCCAGTTGTGGGTGATCAATTTGCGTTGCATGATGGCAACCCCAGCCCCGCCAGCGCCTGTTGCGTTTTCTCCGGGGATTCATGCAACACCGCGTTCCAGCCGCGCTTCAAACCCGCTTCGACATTCTCCAAACGATCATCGAGATAAACGATTTCCGCGCCGCGGCATTCTGTCAGCGTCTCAACAATCTCGTAGATCTCCTCCGCCGGTTTCATCACACCGTGCTCGTACGAAAGGACGTAGCCATCGAACTCTGCGAAAAAGGGAAAACGGCGCCGGATGTGCGTGATCGCGAGGTCGTTGGTATTCGAGAAGATGTAAGTCGGAATGCCCGCCGTGCGAAGGTTCGCGTGCAGCTGAACCATCGCGGGGATTGGCGTGAAGATGTCCGCGAAGAAGTCGGCGAACTCCATGGCAGTGCCGTCGAAACCGGCGAGCCGGCAGATTTCGCCAAAGAACTGTTCGGTCGTCAGCAGGCCGGTTTCGTAGCGGTGGAGCAGGGGGGATTGGTCGATGAAGAAACGGGCTTCATTCACGCCTGCCGTTCCCTTCTCGGCGATGCGATGGGCGGCAATGGAATAATCAAAGTCCAACAGCACTTTGCCGAGATCGAAGACGACAACTTTGGAGTTCATGCGCAGCGATGTTCGAATCGCAAACTGAAAACTGAAAACTGAAAACCTTGCTCACATTTCCCTCCGCCCTTCCAGCGCGCGGCTCAGCGTGAGTTCGTCGGCAAATTCCAATCCGCTGCCCGCCGGCAAGCCGTGTGCGATGCGCGTGATCTTGAGTTCCGGACGCGCCAGTCGTTTGGCGAGGTAATAACCGGTGGCGTCGCCTTCCACGTCCGTTCCCAGCGCCACAACCACTTCGCGAATCGGCTCCGCCTTTAGGCGGTGCTCCAATTCCGAAATGCGCAGGTCCTCAGGTTCCACGCCATCAAGGGGCGAAATCTTGCCGCCAAGCACGTGATACTTGCCACGGTAGGTGCCGGATTTTTCAAGGCTCAGAATGTCCACCGGTTGTTCCACGAGGCAGACGAGCGAAGCATCGCGCCGCGGGTCCGAGCAAATGTCGCACGGTGTTTTCTCCGTAAGAGCGCCGCAGATCGGGCAGAAACGGATCTTCTCGCGCGCGTGGAGGATGGTTTCTGAAAGCTGCTTCACTGCTGCGGGATCGGCTTGAACCAGGTGCAGCGCGATGCGCTCGGCGGAACGCGGGCCGATGCCCGGCAGCTTGTTCAGCGCAGCCGTCAGCGCGGTGATGGGATCGGGAAGGGGCATCGGACGTTTTCCGTAGGAGACGACGTGGGGAGTCTCCATTTCATTTGTGAGACTTGT
>CAMLLE010000621.1 GCA_946480555.1 uncultured Verrucomicrobia subdivision 3 bacterium | reverse complement strand
GCTCGGTGAAATCGAAACTGCCCTTGAACGCAAGGTCCACTACGAATCGAATGAAGAAGACGAGCAGCGCCTGGCTCAAAGCAAACATCATCCCGCAGAACAGCCCGAAAATGAGCCGGCCGCGGTAAGGCTTCATGAAGGGCCAGAGCTTGCCAAAAAACTCGATCATCTGGCCCCGAGTATGGAAATGCGCCGGGGCAGTCGCGAGATTTTTTACAGGCGCAAGAACAGCCTGGAGCGTCTTAATCGAGCCGGAATTCAACGCAAAGACGCCAGGAAGCAAAGACGCAGGGGAAAACTGTAATTCCGCGATTCAAGGATTCCCACTACGCAAGACTGACACGCGGCTCGCTGGAAATCACTCAGGCTGCGGGCGGGTTCCTTCAAGACGGCGTGACGCGTAAACAGGATTTCCGCCGTTGCGTCCTTGCTCCTCAGCGTCTTTGCGTTGAACCGAATCGAGCAAAAGCGCGCACGGAGGTCACAGCTTCGACAAGATTTCCTTCCAACGTTTCCAGGCGTCTTCGCGGGCCTTCTTATTCGCCTCGCTTGCGTCCGAGGCTTCACCGGCGCGCATGAAACCATGGCCTGCGCCTTCGTAGGTGACCTGTTCGAAGGTCTTGCTCGCGGCTTTCATGTCTTCAGCAACTTTCGGTACAGCAGCGGTAATGCGTGCGTCGTTGCCGCCGTAAAAGCCATACACGGGACATTTCACATCTTTCATCTCACTCGCGTTCACGGCGTCACCATAAAAGACGAATGCCGCTTTGATGTCCTTGTTCTTCGTCGAAAAATTGAACGCCTGCCGTCCGCCCCAGCAGAAGCCCGCCACCACCACCTTGCCGTTGCACGACGGAAGGCTCGCCGCGTATTTCACCGCGGCTTCCAGATCGCCGATGATCTGGTCCGCTGGCAGTTGCCGGATCGCCGTGCGCGCCGCATCACCGCCGCTGGCGCCAGGTGTGCCGGTGAGGAAGTCAGGCGCGATCGCGATGTAACCTGATTCCGCCAGTTGATCCGTGACGCCGCGCACCCAATCGGTGAGGCCGAAAATCTCGTGGATGACGATCACCGCCGTGGCCTTCTCCTTCACTTCGGGGAACGCGATGAACGAATTCACTTCGCGCTCGCCGTTCTTGAACTTCACCCATTCCAGATGGCGCGGCGATTTGTCGAGCCGCTCCTTGGGCGTCTGCGCGGAAGACAGGGACGTGAAAGCAATCAAGGCCAGCGTGAGAAGTGTTTTCATAAACAGCAATTGCCTGCGTTTTGAGTGGAACGGGAGGGAAGACGCAGCCGGCGAATACGGGTTACAGTTGCGAGCGACCGAACCATTCCCCCATCCGTCCCGCTCGCCCGTTGCCAATTCTGGAAACTATGGCACTTTACCCGCCGACCACTGTTTTATGAACAAACCGAAAATCATTGCCTATTTGAAGCCCACCTGCGGCTGGAGCCAGGGCGTCCGCGCCATCATGCGCAAATACGATCTGCCGTTTGAAGACCGCGACATCATCAACGACCCGCTGCAGCGCCAGGAGATGATCGAGAAAAGCGGCCAGATGCTGAGCCCGTGCGTTGAAGTCAACGGCAAGATGCTGCCCGACATCAGCGGCGACGAAGTTGAGGCTTATCTGCTGGCGAACAAGCTCGTTGAACCGGTCAACAAACAAGCCGACGCTCCGACGAATCAGCCCTGCGCCCACGAAATGCCCAGCGCTCCGCTGAATTTCCGCCGGTAAGCCACGGTTCCATTTCCGAACTTCTTCCCAAACGCGAAGGCGAACCCTTCGCGTCTTTTTGCGTACGAGCCGCATCGGTCACGACTCAGTTGCGTCAGTCCACACAACCGGGAATCGTCAGGCGGCAGAATCTCTGACAATTCAGCCACTTCCCCAAACCGAAAACTCTCTGTCGGATTTCCAGCGTTGGTGGCGATTCCCAAGTGAAAATGAACGCGGAATGAACCTTGAACCGCAGAGAACGCTAAAGCGGGCCGGTGCCTTCGGCATCTCTTCCGCGCGGAGCAGAAAGCTCGCTGTCCTGACCAATTTGTTCCTTTGCGCCCGTTACGATCTTTGCGGTTAATGAATTGCCATGAGCGAACTGAACCAGACCGACCAGCGATTGCTTCAGCGTTACGCAAAGGATCGAGCAGATGTTGCATTCGCCGAGCTGGTGCGCAGGCATCTGGACCTCGTCTATTCGGCGGCGTTGCGTCAGGTGCAATCGCCGCAACTGGCCAAGGACGTTTCGCAATCCGTGTTCGCGGATCTCGCGCGCAGTGCCGGCAGTCTGAAGCGCGACACGGTTCTCAGCGCGTGGCTCTACGAAGTGACGCGGCGCACGGCGATTGATGCGATCCGCAAGGAAGCGCGGCGTCAGTTGCGCGAACAACTCTACATGGAAATGAATGCGATCGATGCCACGACTGAAGACTGGCGGAACATCCTGCCGCATCTGGATGACGCCATGGCGGAACTGGATTCGACTGATCGCGCTGCCGTGTTGCTGCGGTTCTTTGAAAACAAGTCCCTGCGCGAAGTCGGTCAGGAACTCGGCGTGAGCGATGATGCAGCGCAAAAGCGTGTGAGCCGCGCCGTCGAAAGGCTCCGGGGATATT
>CAMLLE010000620.1 GCA_946480555.1 uncultured Verrucomicrobia subdivision 3 bacterium | reverse complement strand
ATCCTTTCCGACCAGCTCAAGAAATGATGTTTGAAGCCAGGTTCAAATCAGAACTGCCGAATCAGTCACTATGACGCGCGAGCAATTGAAAGAAGTGCAGCAGACGGTGCGGGCCGTTTACGCCGTGTTGCAGCAGCGGCGAGTGGAAAGGAACTGCATTGCGCGAACGGAATGCTGCCAGTTCCAGCTCACTGGATTGACGCCGCAACTGACCAAGGGAGAAGCATTGGTCGCGGCAGCGGCGTTTCGCTCCAGCGGCAGGAAGGAGCTGGCGGAATCTGCCGATGGCGTTTGTCCGCTGCTCCGCCGCGAGACTGGCAAGTGCCTGATTTACACCGATCGCCCGTTCGGCTGCCGCACTCACTTTTGCGATGCGGCGGGCGGACCTTACGCGCGCAAGGATGTTCTGGATTTGATCCGCCGGTTGGAAGCGCTGGATCAAACATTGGGCGGCGAAGGTCCGCGCGCGATTCAAGCCGCCGTGGAAGAGGCGCTCGAGGAACTGCGTTAAACAGCGTGAAGAGCCCGGCGCTACTTCGTTGAAGCGGGTTCCTGCACTTCTGCCAAAGGCCGGTTCAGGTTGGTCGGATTTTCCAGCCGACTGAGGTTTGCCACGGTTCTTGGATCGGTCATCGACATGATGCGCCGGGTAATTTTCCCAAGCTGTTCGACGCCTTCACGAATGCTGTTCAACAGACGCGCGTTCGGGTCGTTGGGCGCCACTTTCATCAAGAGCATTTGTGAATAGCCCATGATGACTTGCAGCGGCTGATTCATTTCGTGGCAGACAGCGCCGGCCATTTGCAGCACGCCGGCGGCGCGTTCCTTTTCGCGAAGTTGCGATTGCAGATCCAGGATGCGGCAGCCAACGTGCAGCCGCGCGCGCAGTTCCTCGCTGTCGAACGGCTTCGTGATGTAATCGTCCGCGCCGGCGTGAAGTGCCTGAACAAGATCGCCGCGATCATTGCGAGCGCTGAGAAGAATGATGTAGGCGGAGCGGTCCGGGAGATCGCGGCGGATGCGTTCACAAAGGCGGAGGCCATCCTCGCCCGGCATTATCCAGTCGAGAATGATCAACTGCGGCGCGTCCCGTCCCACGAGCAAAGCCCAGGCTTCCCCGCCATCCGCGGCGCAGACCGCTTCATGGCCCCATCTGCCCACCAGCTTCGAAACCAGCGTGCGGACCACCGCATCATCGTCAGCAATCAGAATCTTCATAGAACGCGGCCCACATCCGCGTTATCCGATCGACGCAAACAGATGTTAAGTTCACGTCACCGCCCGTCCATCGGCTGAATCGTGGGTTGGGTTGAGCAAAATGAAGTGAAGCGAGTCCGGTCATTCATGGGGGTGGCATTGCGCTGTGGGTTCACGATGGGATCGGCAAGCGGGAATTTGATTCAGTGTGAAGATTAGTGCGTTCGTCTGGCTTGGCTGGGAAAGATTCCTTGAGAAACAGTTTTGAAATCGTAAGCTGCGAGCCTGCAAAGTCGTGATGAAAATCGACGAAGTGTTTCCGCTGGAAAATGCGGGCTGGCCGGCGCTGCTGGTCAATGAAGCCTGCACGATCCTTCGTTCCAATCAAACGGCGCGGAAGCTCTTTGGGCCGGCGCTGGATGGTGAAGCGCCCCAATTGGGCGCCATCTGGGCTTCAGAAAATGGCCCCGCCGCCGCGCAATTCATCGCGCAATGGGAACGTTCACCTGCCGCGACCGTTTCGTTGAAATTCCGGGTGAAGGGTGGTGGCATCAGTTCCTTTTCCACCTCGATCTGCTCTTTCCACAAGGAAGCCCAACGTTACTTCATCTTCCAATTGATGCCGGATTGGTCGTTTGCGGGCGATCAAAAGGGGCAGGCGACCGATTTCACGCTGGCGCAGAAGCACAAACTGGATGTCGCGCTGCAGCTGGCACGCACGGTGTCGCTCGACTTCAACAACGCCCTGACCAGCGTGCTCGGCTACACCTCGCTCATTTTGAGCCAGATGGAGCAGAACAATCCGTGGCGGCATTTGCTGGTGGAAGTGGAAAAATCCGCAGCGCGCGCGGCGGAGGTGGCGAATGACCTGGGAACATTCAGCCGCCAGGACAAGGAACAACGCAGCCAGGCGTCGGGGAACTTGAATTCCATCGTGCAGCGCAGCGCGGACATTGTGCGTGGCGCAACGCAGAAACAGATCACCTGGAGCGTGCAACTGGAGCGGCGGTTGTTTGCGACGCGCTTCGATGAGGCGAAAATGCAGCAGGCGTTCGTAAAGGTTCTGGAGAACGCAAACGAAGCCATTGCCACCAGCGGCCGCATCACGGTTCAGACGCGCAATGTGGAGCTTTCGCAAGGCACGCAGGATCGCGATCTGCGGCTCGCTCCGGGCACATACGTTTGTGTGGAATTGAGCGACACCGGCGGTGGCATTCCGGCCGATACTTTGCCGCGCATATTCGAGCCGTTCTTCACAACCAAGAAGGCCACGGGCCATCGCGGGCTTGGCCTGGCTTTAGTTTATGGGATTGTGACGAATCACGGCGGCGGCGTTGCTGTCTCAAGCCAGCCAGGCATTGGAACTTCGGTGCGCATCTACCTGCCGGCGGAAAAGCGCGTTGTGCAGGATACAGTGGGCAATGCCGAGG
>CAMLLE010000619.1 GCA_946480555.1 uncultured Verrucomicrobia subdivision 3 bacterium | reverse complement strand
AGAGTGTCGTAAAACAGGTGATCGACTTCTTTGGGGCGCTCGTGCTGCTCCTCATCGTTTCTCCACTGTTGCTTGCCGTGGCGTTGGCGATCAAACGAACCTCGCCCGGCCCGATCCTGTTCCGGCAGCAACGTTCCGGATTGAACGGCCGCCCATTCACGATTTTCAAATTTCGGACGATGGTGACCGACGCCGAGCAGCGCAAACACGAGCTTGCGGCCATGAACGAAATGTCCGGCCCGGTCTTCAAAATGACCGGCGACCCGCGCATCACGCCGATCGGCAAGGTGCTGCGCAAATGGAGCATCGATGAATTTCCCCAGCTCTTCAACGTGCTGCGCGGCGAGATGAGTCTCGTCGGACCGCGTCCTTTGCCGGTCGATGAGGTGAAGCGTTTCAACGACTTCGCTCACCGCCGGCGCCTGAGCGTGAAACCAGGTTTGACCTGCCTCTGGCAAATCAGCGGCCGGAACGATGTCACTGACTTCAACGATTGGGTGCGTTTGGATCTGCAGTACATCGACAATTGGTCCATCTGGCTCGATCTGAAAATCCTGTTCCAAACCGTGCCCGTCGTGATTGCTGGCACCGGCGCCAAGTGACCTGCGGCTGGACGAGTCACGGCAGTCTTCACCTTCTAAATCCGCGCCAGGGTTCCTAAAACCGGTTCGCCCAGATTCCGGGCACGGTGAACTTCGGAAAATTTCGTTTCCCCGCCTCGGCGTTCTGCGGCATTGTTTAACCATGGGTAAGCGACGTGAGGCGCGCGAACGCGCCGTGCAGTTCCTTTTTCAGCATGATTTGAATCCGCCCGACGATTTGGAGGGCGCGCTCGTTCAATTTTGGGAATCGCAACGCGCCGCTGCTCTCGCCGAAGAAAAGGGCGCCGCCACTTGGGGCCAAAAAACCGAGCTCCCTCCGCCCACCGCTGATGAGGCCGCCATGCGTCTCTTCGCCGAACCGCTCATTCGCGGCGCGATCCAGCATCGGAACGCCATCGATGAGCAGATAAAGAAATACGCCAAGAACTGGGATTTGCACCGGATCGCCGCCGTGGACCGCAACATCCTCCGGCTCGCCATTTACGAAATGCTTTACCGCGACGATATCCCGCCGATCGTCAGCATCAATGAAGCCGTCGATATCGCGAAGAAGTTCTCCACCCAGGACAGCGGCAAGTTTGTCAACGGCATCCTCGACAAAGTCAAAGGGGAACTCATGCGACCTGCCCGGATTGTGAAGTAAGCCGTGATGCCTTTCGCCGATCTCCATCTCCACACCAATTTCTCGGACGGCACCTACACGCCGGAAGAACTCGTCGCGAATGCCGCCCGGAATGAGCTGGCGGCGATAGCCCTGACGGATCACGACACGGTGGAGGGCTGCGAACGCGCCGGCGCGGCCTGCCAGAAGGCTGGCATTGAGTTCATCGCCGGTTCGGAGCTTACCGCCGAGCAGGAGGGCAACGAAGTTCACATCCTTGGCTACTTTCTGGATACTGCGAACGTCGTGTTGCTTCGCGAGCTGGCGAAATTTCAGGCCGTCCGCCAGGAACGCATTCGTGAAATGGTGGCTCGGTTGAACCAGCTGAATGTGCCGCTCAAAGCCGAAACCGTTTTTCAGATCGCGAACTGCCGCTCGCCCGGACGCCCGCATGTGGCCCGTGCGCTGGTGCAGGAACGGCTCTGCGATTCGCTGGACGAAGCGTTCGAACGATTCCTGAAGAAGAATCGTCCCGCCTGGGTTCCCAAGGCCAAGATGGACGCCCTTACCGCGATCAATTTGATTCACCACGCCGGTGGGCTCGCCGTGATGGCGCATCCGGGATTGAACCGCACAGATCAGGTCATTCCCGAACTTGTGGAGGCGGGCCTTGATGGAATCGAGTGCTACCACACGAAACATCCAGCGCCCACCGCGGACCATTACCTGCGCGTTGCGCAACGGTTCAATCTGCTCGTCACTGGCGGATCCGATTGCCACGGCATGAGCAAGGGCAAACCGTTGATCGGCACCGTCAGGCTTCCAATGGACCGCGTGGAAAAGCTCAGAGCAGCGGCGGCCGCCCGGCGCGCTTCATCTGCCGCCCGGACCTGAGCCGTCTCCGCATTTCCCATGGGATTCTTCGATAAACTCAAAGCCGGTTTGCAGAAGACGCACGGCAAACTGGTTCACGAAATCAAACGGATCGTCACGCGCTCGCCGCGCATGACCGGCGAGTCGCTGGAGGAATTGGAGGCCGCGCTCATCGGTGCCGATCTCGGCATGGCCGTGACAACCCAGATCGTCCAGGCCGTCCGCAAAGCCTATGAAACTCAGGGCGGCGCCGGGCACGACGTTTTCGCCATTGCGGCCCGGGAGGTGGAAAAGAATCTTTCAGCGCAGAACCACGCGTTGAAGGAAGTTCCCGGGAAGCTCACCGTTGTCTCCATTGTCGGCGTCAACGGCGCCGGCAAAACCACCACCTCGGCCAAACTCGCGCACTACGTCCAGACGCAGAACAAGACCGCAGTGCTGGCTGCCTGCGACACCTTCCGCGCGGCCGCCATCGAGCAGCTCAAGCTCTGGGGCCAGCGGCTGAAAGTGGAGGTTGTTGCTGGCGCTTACGGGGCCGATCCCGCCGCAGTC
>CAMLLE010000618.1 GCA_946480555.1 uncultured Verrucomicrobia subdivision 3 bacterium | reverse complement strand
TGGCGTTGGTTTCGCGCCGGTAGCTGATGTCGGGCTGCTGAAGTGCCGGCGAACGGGTCGTCGCGGCCCACCTCCAGCAAGTCATGAACCTCGCCCGCTTCGTCCGGAGGACCTTTGGGAACCTCAGCCTCAAACCTCACGACTCCCTCGATTGTAATTTGCGAAAAACCACCGGCCGCTGAACACGCAATCAGCGCAATCCACGAGACGCGGTTCAAAGGACTACGGGGCATGGGATCGAAGTTGATGGTTTCCGTTTCCGGTCGCAAGGGCCTTTCTTTGCGGATCCGGCTTTGCGAGCAACGGGTGGCGAGCAAATCGCAAAATCCGGCGAGTCGGATTTAGCAAGATGGCTAAATGTTAAGTCAGCGATTATGACTGCCACCGCGCAAGCCCGTTACGAACGTCAGGCCCGGATCATCAAGGCGCTCGCCCATCCCACCCGTCTGTTCATCGTGGATGAGCTGGCGCGCGGCGAACGTTGCGTGTGCGAACTCACCGACATGATCGGGGTGGAAATGCCCACGGTGTCGCGGCATCTCAGCCTGCTCAAAGGAGCGGGCATTCTGACAGACCAAAAACGCGGGTCGCTCGTGTATTACCGGCTGCGCGTGCCGTGCGTGTTGAATTTTTTCAAGTGCGTCGAGGCGGTGCAAAGCAACGGCAAATGACGCCCTACGATTTTTTGCCCGCGCACTTAGCGGGTTGGCTAAGTGAAGACGAACTGGAAAACTGAATGGAAGCCGCTGGCGCTGATCGCCGGCCTCTTTCTCGCGTGCTTCCATATGCCCGTCGGCGCCCCCCGTTTCGACAACGCCGTGACCGAGGCGCTTGAACTCACGAAATGGTACGCCCGGGAACACGTCATTCTTTGCCTCGTCCCGGCGTTCTTCATCGCCGGAGCGATTGGCGTGTTCGTGAGCCAGGCGTCGGTGATGAAGTATCTCGGGCCGAAGGCGAACAAGGCGCTGGCTTACGGTGTGGCGTCGGTTTCGGGCACGATTCTCGCCGTGTGCTCCTGCACGGTGCTGCCGTTGTTCGCCGGCATCTGGCGCATGGGCGCTGGACTCGGTCCGGCGACGGCGTTCCTTTACTCCGGTCCGGCCATCAACGTGCTGGCCATTGTCCTCACGGCGCGAGTGTTGGGATTGAAGCTCGGCATTGCGCGGGCGGTGGGCGCGATTGTTTTCAGCATCGTCATCGGTTTGATGATGCATCTGATCTTCCGCAAGGAGGAACAGGCGAAGGTGGAAGCCGTCGCGCAGTTGCCCGAGCCAGAGGCGAAGCGGCCCTTGCGGCAGACCGCGCTCTATTTCGCTGCGATGATCGGCATTCTGGTGTTTGCCAACTGGGGCAAGCCCGATGGCGATGCCGGGTTCTGGCACGCGGTCTGGACGTGGAAATGGCCCGTCACGGCGGCGTTCAGTGTGGCGTTTGGTGTCATGCTCGTGAACTGGATCGGGGTCGCGTGGTGGAAGGTCGCGTTGCTGGCCGTGCCCACGGCGGCACTCGCAATTCTGTTTCCGCACGAGCCGATGCTGGCGTTCGTCGCGGGTTCAATCGGCCTCTCGGTCATCACCAGCACGAGCGAAGGCGAGGCAGGCGAGTGGTTCTCTGCCACGTGGACGTTCACGAAACAGATCTTGCCGCTGCTGCTGTTTGGCGTGCTCGCAGCGGGTTTCCTGCTGGGGCGGCCGGGGAACGAAGGACTCATTCCCAACGCCTGGGTCGTGACACTTGTGGGCGGCAATTCGCTCGGGGCGAATTTCTTCGCGTCCGTGGTGGGCGCGTTCATGTATTTCGCGACGCTGACAGAAGTGCCGATTCTCCAAGGCCTGATCGGAAGCGGCATGGGTAAAGGCCCGGCGCTGGCATTGCTGCTGGCCGGCCCGGCGTTGTCGCTGCCGAGCATGTTGGTGTTGCGCGGCATTATGGGGCTGCAGAAGACGGTGGTCTTTGTCGTGTTGGTCATCGTCATGGCCACGGTCAGCGGAATGATTTACGGCGCGTTGTTTTAACCACGAATGAACACCAGTCAACACGAATGGGAGAAACGGTTTGACGCGAATTCCGCTAATTATCGCGAATCAATTGACGGGGCGCGGGCCTTAGCCCGCTTCGCCGCAATTCGTCGTGACGTGTGGGGAGTGCGAGTGCCGGTTGCGGTATGGAGATTGAAGCGGCACAAATGCCGCGCTCCACTTGCTCGCATTCGCGCTCGCTCCGGAGTCGTGTGCCTTCGTGTCCATTCGTGGTTCAACCAAAGGAACAAATATGAAACTGCAAATCCTCGGAACGGGCTGCGCCAGGTGCAACGCACTGGCGATGGCCACCGAAAAGGCCGCGCAAGCACTCGGCCTGCAATACGAACTCGAAAAAGTCACCGACCTGAACCGCATCATGTCCTTCGGCGTAATGATCACGCCGGCGCTCGTGGTGGATGGCTCGGTGAAAGTGTCCGGCAAGGTGCCGTCGGTTGAGGAACTCAAAGTCCTGCTGGTGTAATCCCTTTCGATTTCCATGAACACCTCCGCCAAACTTCTCGTTCTTGCAGCACTCGCCGCAGCGGTCGCCGTCGCCGTGCTGGCCAAAAACCGGCAAACGACGGTTTCCACATCACAAACAGCGGTC
>CAMLLE010000617.1 GCA_946480555.1 uncultured Verrucomicrobia subdivision 3 bacterium | reverse complement strand
AGCCGCGAAGTTCACGCCTCAGTTGAAAGTTCTCGCGTTGCACGGCCCCGACCGCCATCGGCTGTTCGAACAGGTCCCGCGCCATGACATTGTAGTGACAAGCTACGCGTTGATCCGCCGCGACGCCGAACGCTATCGCGAGTTCGATTTCGACACGGTGGTGCTTGATGAAGCGCAGCACATCAAGAACCGCCAGACGCAGAACGCGCAGGCAGTGAAGGCCGTTCGTTCCAGACACCGCGTCGTGCTCACCGGCACCCCGCTGGAAAACTCGGTGCTCGATTTGTGGTCGATCTTCGATTTCCTCATGCCCGGTTATCTCGGCACAGCGTCGGATTTCCGCGAGCGTTACGAGCAGCCAATCACGCGCGACAAAGACGCCAACGCTCAATCCCGGCTCGCCCGGCGGCTGCGCCCTTTCATGCTGCGGCGTCTCAAGCGCGATGTCGCTGCCGATCTGCCCGCAAAGCTCGAACAAGTTTCATTCTGCGAACTGACTTCAGACCAGCGGACGGTTTATCAGCAACTGCTCGAGTCGACGCGCACGGAAGTGCTGGCGGCAACGGGCAGGGAAAACGCCGGACGCAGCCGGATGATTGCGCTGAATGCTCTCTTGCGCTTGCGCCAGGTTTGCTGCGACCTGCGATTGCTGAAGCTGGAACAGGTCAATCCCGCGACCGCCTCGGGCAAGCTCGAGCTCTTCAGCGAATTGCTTCAGGAAGCGATCGATGGCGGCCATCGCGTGCTGGTGTTCAGCCAGTTCGTCAGCATGCTCGCCTTGCTGAAGGAGCGCCTGAGCGAGGAAGAAATTCCGTTCTGTTATCTCGATGGTTCCACAACAGATCGCCGCGGCGTGGTGGAAAAGTTTCAGAAGGACGACAGCGTTCCCGTTTTCCTGATCAGCCTCAAAGCTGGCGGCACGGGTCTGAACCTCACCGCCGCGGACACCGTCATGCACTTCGACCCATGGTGGAACCCGGCCGTGGAAGATCAGGCCACGGACCGCGCTCACCGCATCGGCCAGGCCCGCGTGGTCACCAGCTACAAACTGATCGCTCGCGACACGGTCGAAGAGAAAATCCTCACGCTTCAGAACCGGAAACGCGACATCATCAAGGCGACGCTTTCGGAAGATGAATTCGCCGCGGCGCTGAGCTGGGATGAAATCCAGGAACTGCTCGCGTAAAGCATTGGCGTGTGGCAGCGCCGTTCACGCGGCCCGCCCGACCGTCAAGGAATCGCAACCGCGCGGAAGAAACGCTGGCCGCCAGCCGTTCCGACGGTGATGGGAACCGAGTTGCTGGAAGGCGTGTTGGTCTGGATCGATGTCCAATTGAGAAGATCGCTGCTGGCCTCGATCCCGTATTTCCGTCCTGCAACTCCCTGAAGGATGAATTGCAGCGAAGCGGCGGACGGCGCAGTCACATCCCGAAGCACCGGCGCCACCACCGGCACGATCACAAACAAGGTGACGCTCTGCGCGGGCAGCGTATGGCTGAAGCTGTTTTCCGAAATCATCACGTCGCTCAAACGCATAATCGAGTTCGCAGAAGTCAGCTGCCAGACTTGAGCCACGCTTCCGAGCGGATGGTTCGTCACGGCAAAGACCACGGCGGCATTGGTGGCGAGTTGCTTGTTGATTGCCATGACCGTGAGCGCGCCGTCCGCGGAACGCTCTGCGGCGAACACTGCGACGTGATCGGGATTCGCATCAGACGCGGCGGACACGCTGACGTCGCCGAACGTCGATCTGCTGCCATCGTAGTTGCGATACATCTGCATCGCCTTGAACGTGGGCGAATTGGCCGGCGGCGTGGTCCATCGCGTGGC
Source organism: uncultured Verrucomicrobia subdivision 3 bacterium (assembly GCA_946480555.1). The sequence goes on along the minus strand of CAMLLE010000617.1, from coordinate 811 downwards.
GAGGTCCAGCCCTTCACGGCCGAAAATCCCGTAAACGTCCGCCTGCGCGGTGGCGCCGTTGATGTGATCTTCCGCACCCCAGTTGTATTCCGTGATCCCAATCCTGGTCCCGGGATAATTCGAAGCCACCCAATCCTTCATTCGCGGGATCAGCTTCACCACGGAGTTGATCCAGGTTTCATCCAAATAGTTTGTATCCCACAGCGCGCGCGTGGAACGATTGCGACGAAGCTGCATCGCAGTGGAGACATCATTCCCGTATTCGCCGCCTTGCGGATAAATATGCAGCGTGAAGTAATCGAGCAGGCGCCGCCCAGTGTTCAACTCGTGCTGCCGTGCCTGCGCAAGGAACCACGGCATGTAATCCATGCCGCCGTTGGCGTTTCGATCCGGCATCGCCGCAGGATTCCAATTGCCGTTCGCAGCCGCCCACGCTGCATCGAAGCCGCTGTAGAAGTAGCCAGTCCAGCCCCATTCCTCCGGGCCGAGCAGGAGCGCGTTGGGATCGACGTCCTTCACCTTGCCGCCGTAATCGAAAAACTTGTCGCGGATTTCCTGCATCGTCGTGCCAACCGGATGCACGTCGCGATGCGTGGAATTCCATAGTGTGTGCTCGTTGTCCATGCAGTAGAAACGCACGCCGCCGTTCGTGGAGAGCCCCCAATGATTCGTCAGATGCCGAATCCACGTTTGCTGGAACAACGAATTGGTCAGGAAATGCGCGTCGTTAGGGTCGTTGGTTGTAATCAACCAGGTAGTCTGACCGCTCACGCCCACGCCATTGCCCGCGTCGGGAAACCATTGCCAGTCG
>CAMLLE010000616.1 GCA_946480555.1 uncultured Verrucomicrobia subdivision 3 bacterium | reverse complement strand
CGAACTCCTTGCGCAGCACGGCGAGCTTCCTGGCATACTCCAGGGCGCTTTTCGTCTCATGAATCGAGCAGGGGCCGACGACGACGAGCAGACGCGGATCCTTCTGCTGCAAAATGGCGGTGACGGCATCGCGCGCATGCGCAACGGTGGCGCTGGCCGCTTCGCTGATGGGCAGTTCCGCTTTGAGTGTGCGCGGTGCCAGCAGCCGAACGATTTCCTTAACGTGCAAATCCTGAGTTCGGAACATGGGACGCCAGTATAGGAAGGAAGCGCGGCGGCGAAAGTTCTAATTGTGGGGCGAAGACGGCGATTGGAGATTGGGGTTTCGGACCGATTTGATCACCGGCATTCTGGATTTAACTTGGACCGTGAACCGGCCGATACCGGTGTGGCGCCTTGAAGCGCCAGTTCATTGTCACGAAAACCGTTGCCGGAAATCGATGAAATGCGTAAAACACCGCCACACAACCCGGTGACTGGCTCCGGCGCAAAACCCGCAGGAACGAATCAGCCGGGGCTCAAGAATCCAACGGATCGACGCACCCGAAGCAGAAAGCGTATGGCCTATTACGCGCAACTTGTTCGCGAGATTGAAAAGTGCATGGAGCAACATCCACACAGCACGGTGGTGATGGATTATCACACCCGCAAAGTGGTGGCGTCCGGGACGGACACGCAGAAGATTGCCCAGCAGATCAGCCGTCAGCCCCAAGGCGGCACGACCATCGTATTCCGCCGCCCGAGCCAGAAGGGCATTTGGGTGTTGCCGCAGCATAAATCGAAGCCGGTTCAACGCGCCAAGTGATGCTGGTTTATCCGGGCATTGGCGGCCGGCCTTCGATTCTCGCGGCGGTCACAAATCCGCACAGCGAAGGATCGTTTCTCGTTCCCATGCTGATCGACACCGGAGCTGAGCAAACCTGTTTTCCTGCCGTTTACGCCGCGCATTTCGGACATGACAATCTGCACCCAGATGTAGCCACGGACGAATGCATCGGGATTGGTGGAAAATCCAAGAGCTACGTGCATCGGCTTAAGATCAACCTCCTGGATCCCGCAAAATCAACGTCAAGGAAATCGGTTGTTGTTTGGACATCAGAAAAGGACACGGTGGCATTTGTGGAAAACCTCGATTGCGGCTTCGGGCTGATCGGGATGGATGTCATCCGGCAATGGAAGCAGCTGGTGTTCACGATGGACAAACGGGGTTTGATGATCGGCATCAATCCCGCGTGACCGCGGCAGCACGCGGGCGCGGCGCGATCGATCCTCGGCTGTAAGCGGCAACTCCTCCAGTCATCTCCATCAACATCTTCGCATTCGCCGGTGCGCGGACATTCATGTCGTTGTTGAAGTAGGCGAAGACAGTGCAGCCCGCGCGGGATTGTTTGCGGATGTGTTCGGCCCAGGGTTCAAGTTCCTCGCGCGTGTAGTCGTGGGCGAAGCCGCCCTCCAGACCGTGAAAGCGGATGTAGATGAAGTCCGATGTAATTGTGAAATTCGGGGGCATGTTCAAGGTGGTGAGCGTCACATGCGCGACGTCATGCCGACGCAGAATCGAAAACGTGTCTTCGTCCTCGTACCAGCTGCGATGGCGGAATTCCACCGCGTGCCGGAGCGACTTCGGCAGTTTGCCCAGGAAACGATCCAGCCGCTCCGGATCGAAGCCAAGGTTCGGCGGAAGCTGCCAAAGAATCGGGCCGAGATGTTCCTTGAGCGGCTGGATGCGCCGGATGAATCGGTTCAGGCCGCCACCGAGGTTTGCCAGCTTCTTCATGTGCGTAATGAAGCGGCTGCCTTTCACTGCAAAAAGGAAGTACCTGGGAGCGCGGGCGTGCCAGTTCTTGACGCCGGCAAGCGGCGGTAACCGATAGAACGTGGCGTTGATCTCCACCGTCGGAAATTGCGTCGTGTAGAAATCGAGATGTTCCCTGGCCGGAATATCCTCCGGGTAAAATGCCTCGCGCCAGCTCTTGTAAATCCAGCCGCTTGTCCCGATGTAGATCGGCTTCATGTTCGGTTTGGAATTTACTCGCGCGAGCTTGAAGCGCATCTGGGGCATCCCGCTCAGGCGATTGCCCGCGAGCTGCCAGCTTTGTCGCGTTTTGGAGACCAAAGTCCCATATCGAAGCCAGCCTTAACTGCTAGGCTGTGGGCGAATGAACAAGAGTGTGACGGTAAACGGGCCGGCCGTCAGCCCGTTGGATGCAGCGGAGGTGGCGGTCTTGCGCCGTACCTTCAGGCAGATCGAATCTCAAGGCACCATTGCCGCGCTCTTGTTTTACAGAACCTTGTTCCAGCTCGATCCCGCCTTGAAGGCGATGTTTCACACGAGCCTCGATCTGCAAGCGCGCAAGCTGATGGAAGCGCTGGCATTCACCGTGGGCAGCCTGGAATCGCCGGAAAAACTGCTGCCGATGTTGGAATCGATGGGCCGCCGCCACGTGACCTACGGCGTGGAGAATTCCCAATACGACACCGTGGTTTCGGCACTGATGCGGATGTTGCGGGAAGTTTTGGGAGAAAGTTTCACACCGGAAGTTTCGGAGGCTTGGGCCAAGGCACTTGGATTTGTTTCGGACGTCATGAAACGCGGCGCGAATGAACTTCAGAGCCTCAAGCGGACGCATGCTTGATGAGGG
>CAMLLE010000615.1 GCA_946480555.1 uncultured Verrucomicrobia subdivision 3 bacterium | reverse complement strand
TGCGGGAAATCGGGCGCGACCGGACACGAGAACCAAAGTTGTGGGAGGTTCACCTCCGGTGCCTCTTACTCCACCAATTGATGCTGCATGGCGTAGTGCATCAGCTCGGCGTTGTTCTTCATGCCCATCTTCTCGAGGATTCGCGAACGGTAGGTGCTGATGGTTTTTACGCTCAGGGAAAGCTCCTTCGCGATCTCGCTGACGATTTTGCCGGAGGCGATCAGGCGGAGAACCTGGAATTCGCGATCGGAAAGTTTCTCCTGTGGCGGTTTCTGGGCATCGCCACCGGACAAGTAGGTGGCCAGTTTCTCCGCCAATGAATTGCTGACATAACGGCCGCCAGCCAGAACCTTCTTGATCGCGCCGACGAGTTCGTCGGGCGCGCTTTCCTTGGTCATGTAACCGGAGGCGCCGCGCTTTAAAACGCGCACGGCGAACTGCCCTTCTGGATGCATGCTCAGCACCAGCACGGGGAGCTTGGGCTTGAATTTCTTGATCTCGCGCAACACTTCCAGGCCGCTGCGGCCGGGCATGGTGATGTCGAGCACCACCACGTCCCAGTCTTCCTTCCAAATTTTATTGAGTGCTTCCTGGGCGTTACGAGCCTCGCCGAACGTGGCCTTTTTGAACTCTTCGGCGAGAATCTGCTTCAACCCGTGGCGCACTACTGCGTGGTCGTCGGTCAACAGAATCTTCATGGTCCTCTGATTCAGTTGCGGTTTCTGGCACCGGCAGCGTCACGGTCACACGCGTCCCGTGTCCGTTTCGCACCGGTCCGATCTTGAATTCGCCGCCCAGCAACGCCGCCCGTTCTTTCATTCCCAAAAGCCCGAGCGACCGTGTATTCGACACCTCTTCCGGTCCGATGCCGCGGCCGTTGTCTTTGACGTCCATGATAATGCTTCCACCCTCCTCTTTCAAACGGACCGACACCTCCGTGGCGCCGGCGTGGCGGATCACATTGGTAAGCGTCTCCTGGAAAATGCGGAAGAATGTGGTCGCGAGATTCGCCTCGATGGCCGCCTCATGCAGGTTCGTGTGAATGGTGCATCGGATGCCGGTGCGATTCTGAAATTCGTTGGCCTGCCATTCGAGCGCCGCAACCAGACCCAGGTGATCCAGAATGCCCGGGCGCAGTTCACTGGCGATGCGCCGCACCGTGTTGATGGTGGAGTCAATGTGCGCCGAAAGCGAACGAGCTTGTTCGATCAGCGGCTTGAGGGACTTGGGAATGCGGCTGGAGATCAGCGACAGATCCAGTTTGCAGCTGGTGAGCGCCTGGCCGAGCTCGTCGTGAACCTCGCGCGCAATCCGCGTGCGTTCTTCTTCGCGCACGCGCTGCAAATACACCGACAGCGCGCGCAGCTGCTCGTGCGATTCGCGCAATTGTTTTTCCGCGCGCTTGCGTTCGGTCCGTTCGCGCGCCTCGCGCAACGCCCGGTTCACTGAGGGCACCAGCCGCACGAGCCGGTGCTTCAGCACGTAATCCGTGGCGCCATTCTTCAACGTCTCAATCGCCACCTCCTCGCCCATCGTGCCGGTGAGAAAGATGAACGGCGTTTCCGGACAAAGCCTCTTCGCGATCTCCAAGGCGGCATAGCCGTCGAAACCCGGCAGCGCGTAATCGGAGAGAATCAGGTCGGGCGGATTGGTTTTGATTTCGCGGACAAAATCGTCCTCGCGCTCCACCCGCACTGCCGTGTAAAGCACGCCACCCGCGCGCAACGTGTGTTTCGCGAGTTCAGCGTCCGGCGCGCTGTCTTCCAGCATCAGGATGTGAATTTCCTTCTTCGCACTCATTGCGCGTTGCGATTCCGACGGGAAGTGGCGCGGGAAGGTTTATCATTGCTGTGCGGCAAGGTGAAGTAAAACGTGGCGCCACGATCCACCGCCGCTTCCGCCCAGGTCCGGCCGCCATGGCGATGGACGATGCGTCGAACGTTCGCCAGTCCGATGCCGGTGCCTTCAAACTCATTTGCGCGATGCAGCCGCTGGAAAACGCCAAACAGCTTGTGCGCGTAACGCATGTCGAACCCGACGCCGTTGTCCTTTACGAACACGGTTAATTCGCCCGCGCCATCCTTCGCACCGATCTCAATGCGGGCGGGCCGGCGCGGGCGCGAATACTTCAGCGCGTTGCAGACGAGGTTTGAAAGCACCTGATGAATCAGGTTCGCGTCGCCCTCAGCGCGCGGAAGACGGTGAATCTTCCATTCCACCTCACGATCCGCGGCATCAAGCTGCAACTCGCGCATGACGTTTTGGACAATGTCATTCAAGTTGATCTTCGTCTTGCGCAACTCCACGCGCGCCGTGCGTGAGAATGCCAGCAGGTCATCGATCAAGCGTCCCATCTGGAGAGCCGCGTCGGCGATTGTATGCAGGTAACCGGAGGCTTCGTCGTCCAATGTGCGGCTCTTGGTGGTGCGCAGAATCTCGACAAAGCCTTCGATGTGCCGGAGCGGTGCGCGCAGGTCGTGTGACACGGAGTAGCTGAATGCTTCGAGCTCGCGATTTGCCGCTTCCAATTCGGCCGTGCGTTCCTCCACACGCTGTTCCAGCTCCGAGTTCAGCCGGCGGATTTCAGCCTCGGCCAGTTTCCGGTCCGTGATGTCATGCACGATCACCTGCACGGCTGGACAGCCTTC
>CAMLLE010000614.1 GCA_946480555.1 uncultured Verrucomicrobia subdivision 3 bacterium | reverse complement strand
CCGCGCACAGAATCATGATCTCGCCACGTTTCATCCGCCTCGCAACTCTGACGACTAGCGTCCTTGCATTGGGCGCCTTCACCCTCTCCGCCTCCGCTGCACCCGCGACCATCTCCGTTCAAGCCGACAAACCCGGCCACGCCGTTCCGCCGACGCTCTGGGGCATTTTCTTCGAAGACATCAATCTCTCGGCTGATGGCGGGCTTTATCCTGAACTCGTGCGGAACCGCTCGTTCGAAGGCAGCGACGAACAACGCTATTGGAAGTTCAATTCAAGCGAAGGCGCGAAGAGTTCGTGGGCCGTCGATGACAGCCGCCCGTTGAATCCCTTCAACCGCCGCGCCGCGCGCGTGCAGGTCGATGGCGTCTGCGTTCTGGAAAACGAAGGTTATTGGGGAATGAACTTCGTGGCAGGCGAGGACTACACGTTCAAAGTCGCGGCTCGAACCGACAAAGCCTTCAACGGCAGGATCGCGGTTCAGCTGTGCGACGTGTCCGGCGCAATGATTGGCTCAGGCGAAATCTCTGGCATCGGCGAAAATTGGAAATACCACACGCTCACGTTGACGCCGTCCAAGTCCGACCCCAAAGGCAAACTGAAGCTCGCCATTTCCGGCAGCGGCACCGTGTTACTCGACATGATTTCGCTCATGCCGTTGAAGACCTGGAAAGGCCACGGCCTGCGCCCTGATCTCGCGGAATCAATCGACGCACTGAAGCCGTCCTTTCTCCGTTTCCCCGGCGGTTGCTGGGTGGAGGGCGAGGACATGTCGCGCGCGTATCAGTGGAAGAACACGATCGGCAATGTCGATGCCCGCACGCCGCTTTACAACATCTGGGGTTACAACGCCACGCACGGCATCGGCTATCACGAATACCTGCAACTCGCGGAAGATCTCGGCGCGGAACCGCTCTTCTGCATCAACGTCGGCATGTCGCACAAGGAATCCGTGCCGCTCGATCGCATGGGCCCGTATGTGCAGGATGCGTTGGACGCGATTGAATATGCGAATGGCCCGACGAATTCCATCTGGGGTTCGCTGCGCGCGAAGAACGGGCACCCGGCACCGTTCAATTTGCGTTATGTCGAAATCGGCAACGAGAACGGCGGACCCGATTACGCCGAACGATGGCCGCTGTTCGTGAAGGCGATCAAGGCGAAACATCCTGAGATCGTCCTCATCGCGAACCACTGGGCTGGCGGTTTTCCGAAGGAGCCGATGCCAGAAATCGTGGACGAGCATTATTACGAATCGCCGGAAGCGTTCATGCGCCGCGCCACGATGTATGACAGCTACGAGCGCAATGGCCCGAAGATTTTCGTCGGCGAATTCGCCGTGACGAAGAACGCCGGAAAAGGTCATCTACGTGCCGCGCTGGGTGAAGCAGCGTTCATGACCGGCATGGAACGCAATTCCGATGTCGTTGCCATGGCTGCGTACGCGCCGCTCTTCGTGAACTTAAATCATCGCGCGTGGAATCCGGACCTCATCAATTTCGACAGCGCCAGCTGGTACGGCCTGCCCGGCTACTACGTTCAGCAGTTGTTCAGTGTTCATCGCGGCGACGTCACTCTGCCGATCCAGGTGCAGAGCGAAACCATTTCGCAGGCCGGTCCGCACGGGCGAATCGGCGTCGGCACCTGGAACACTCAAGCGGAGTTCAAGGACATCAAGGTCACCGCACCGGACGGAAAGGTTCTGTTCACTTCTGATTTCAGCAAGAACAGCGACGGCTGGAAGTTCATGGGCGAAGGCGAGTGGACTGTAAAGGACGGCGCATTGCGTCAGACGGCGGAGAAGTCATTCGTGCGCGCGCTGGCCGGTGACAACTCCTGGAAGGATTACACGCTGGAACTGAAAGCTCGCAAGCTCGCGGGCCGCGAGGGATTCCTGATCTTGTTCCACATTCTGGGTGACGAAGATCGCACATGGTGGAACATCGCCGGTTGGGAGAATACCCAGCACGCCTTGGAACTCGACGTGAACACCGACGCCAAAAGCGGCTCGGTCGAAACCGGCCGCTGGTACAACATCCGCCTGCAACTCGCCAGCGAAAGTGTCCGCTGCTGGCTGGATGGAAACCTCATTCACGACGTGCGCCGTCCGCTGCTCACCACGCAAACGATTTACGCCAGCGCCACTCAGGACAAGGCGAGCGGCGACGTGATTCTGAAAGTGGTCAACACCGCGGCGAACGCCACGGAAACGGAGATTGACTTGAAAGGCATTTCGAATCTGCCCGGCAAAGCCCAGGCCATCGTTCTGACCTCGGCCAGTCCGCTGGATGAGAACTCCATCGAAGAGCCGCGCAAGGTTTCGCCCAAGACCGAAGCACTGACACTTTCCGGGTCGAAATTCACCCGCAGCTTCCCCGGCAACTCATTCACCGTGCTGCGGATTGCAACGAAGAAGTAAGCTCAAAGAAGTCTCTCATGAAAAATCTCACGTCTTTCTCAGTCCCGAAGGGACGGAGGCAGGTAGCCACGGGTGATGCGCAGCGGAACCCGTGGGAAAGATCCAGTGAATGGTTTCGCCCTGAAAGGGCGACGGACTCCTCCGGCCGCTTCGGGGCGAATTGCTTCCCTGCTTCATCACCACGGGTTTCGCTTCATTCCACCCGTGGCTACCCACCTTCGCTCTTTCGGAGCT
>CAMLLE010000613.1 GCA_946480555.1 uncultured Verrucomicrobia subdivision 3 bacterium | reverse complement strand
CCGCACAATGAAATCGCGCCGGCGATGATACTGTTCGCGCATTTCCTTCATCGGCTCTTCGCCGTGCTGCAGCGCTTCAATGGCGCCTTCCTGGCTGATGATGGACGCGCACATCATGGAATATTGATGCACCTTCATCATCGCTTCGATCAACGGCGCGGGGCCGCAGGCGTAACCGATGCGCCAGCCCGTCATGGCGAAGGCCTTCGAGAAACCGTGCAGGAAAATCGTGCGATCCTTCATGCCCGGCAGGCTCGAAATGCTGACGTGCTCGCCTTCGAACGTGAGCTCGGAATAAATCTCGTCACTCAGGACCAGGAGATCCTTTTCAATGGCGAACTTCGCGATCGCTTCGAGCTGCTGGCGATTGCACGTTCCGCCGGTGGGGTTGCACGGCAGGTTCAGCATGAGCAGCTTGCAGCCCGGCTCCCACGCCGCGCGCAAGGCGTCGGCGGTCAGCGCGAAGTTGTCCTTCGCAAACGTCGGCACCGGAACGGCGGCTCCATGCGCGAGCGTGATGCTTGGGTGATAGCTGACATAGCACGGCTGGTGGAACATCACCTTGTCACCGGGATTGATCAGCGCGCGCGTCGCGATGTCGATGGCTTCTGAGACGCCAACCGTGACCAGGATTTCGTTCTCCGGGTTGTAGCTGACGTGGAAATGCTTTTCGACGTAGCGGCTGATTTCGCGGCGCAGTTCGATCAAGCCAAGGTTCGACGTGTAGTGCGTCTTGCCTTTTTCCAGCGCGTAGATGGCGGCTTCACGAATGTGCCAGGGTGTGTCGAAATCCGGTTCGCCAATGCCCAGCGAGATCACGTCCTTCATCTTCGCGACGATTTCAAAGAAGTCGCGGATGCCGGATTTGGGCAGGTTGATGACGTGCTTCGCGATGAAGCGGGAGGTGTCCATGGTGGATTTCAAATTTGAGATTTGAGATTTGAAATCCCGCTCACGGCGCGACCTTGAGCCGTTCCTGTTCTTCCGCTTTCACATCGAGGAGAAAGCCCTGTTCCTTGTAGGAACGCAGCAGAAAATGCGTGGCCGTGGAAAGCACACCTTCAATCGATGAAAGCTTCTCGGAAACGAATGCCGCCACGCGTTGCAGTGTGCTGCCGCTCACGAAGACGAGCAAATCGTATCCGCCGGACATCAGGTAGCAGGACTCCACTTCATCGAAACGGCTGATGCGTTCGGCCAGACGGTTGAAACCGCCGCCACGCTCGGGCGTGATCCGGACTTCGATGACGGCTCGAACGGCGCCTGCGGCCTCATTGCTGAGGTTCAGAACCGGGCGCCAGCCGAGCAGGATGCGATCCTTCTTGAGCTGCTCCAGTTCGCGATTCACGTCCGCTTCGGACAGCTTGAGCACCTGCGCCATCTGCGCCGTGCTGAGGCTGCCGCCTTCGAGCAATAATTTAATGACCGGATTCATCGGTCGCGCAGTGTTGCAAAGGACGCCGTTACAGGGAAGGGGGAAGTTGGCACATTGCCCCTGAACGGACGCAACCCGGCACCGCACCATGGGGGAAACGTAGGGCAGGCTTTCCAGCCTGCCAGTGAACGGGACTTTCGAGTCCCGTTTCGCAGAACAATTCGGTCGACACGGCGCTGGAAAGCGCCGCCAACCGGCAGCCTGGAAAGGCTGCCCTACACTTTGCCGGCCCGGATCACGGGCCAGGAGGTGCGGGTGCCAAGTTGCGCCCCCCTGAGCCGCGAGACACAGCCAGGGGCCGCCGATGTCGTATCAAGAAAGGAGTCTGAGACTCCTCACTGCTCGAACTTCCAATGATCCAGGTTCAGGAGCGGTTTATCCCCGCCGGCAAATCTCAAACACAAGTCTTGCGCGCCGGTCGCGCCCGAAATGTCGCAGGTGACATCGGCCCATTTCTGCCAGCCACCGGTGTTTTCCACTTTGCAGGTTCCGATCAGTTTGCCGTCCGGACTGCCAAGGCGGATTTCGATGCTGCCGCCTTCTTCCGCGCTGGCAACCCGCGCCGTGAATTTTTTTGCGCCTTTCGTCCCGAAATCAACTCCCGCAAGTTGGATCCAATCGCCGTTGTTCAATTCGGAAAGGTTCATCCCACCGTCACTGCAGGGCTCGGTTTCAACGCCCTTCTGCGAACAAAACGTCTCGCCTTCGACGCGGCTGTAGGGATCCAGATGCCCGATTTGTGCAACACCGTTGGTCGTATAGCTCACTTGCTTGATGGAACCGTCAGCATCGAAATGGAATTCCTCGAGGCCGAGGTTGCGGCGGAATCCGGTTGGAATGCCGGCTTCCCTGGCCACGATGCGATTGTGATAAACGTGGAACCAGCGGTCTTTGAACTTGAACTGCGCCGCGTGATTGTTGTTGTTGTTGATCGGCGGTTGCATGCCAACGATGCCGCGATAGGTGAAGCCGTTTGTCGGGTTGTCGCTGGTCATGTAATCGATCCGCATCTGCGCCCGCGGAGTCGTCGAATAGGTGAAGTAGTACGTGTCCTTGATCCGAAAAACCCAGGCGGCTTCAAAGAAATTCGTCGCCGTCATTTTGATGATCTCTCCGTCGATGCTGATCATGTCGCGATTCAGCTTCGCCACGCGAACGTTGTTGTCTCCGTTGCCCCCGAAGTAGAGATACGCCTGTCCATCATTGTCGATGAAGGCGCC
>CAMLLE010000612.1 GCA_946480555.1 uncultured Verrucomicrobia subdivision 3 bacterium | reverse complement strand
GAGTTCTTCCCAAACAGCAGGAGCGCTCCCGGCTCCAAAATGGTCCCCGGCGGAACGACGCAGTCCAGACCGTTGATGCGCCAGTTTGAGAGATCGTAGGCTGTGTTGGTGGCCGTGCTGCGAATCTCGACGAACTCAGAATCCGGCACGGCGGGGTTGTACATGATCTCGTTGAAAATCACGTTGCCCAACGCTGGCTCAAGGGTGCCGACGAAAGTCACGTTCAAGGAAGCTGAAGCGCCACCGATCGCCTGGCCTTTGTTGTTCAAACCCGCCACGGTCAGATTGTTCAAGCCAGCTTGCAACACCACCTCCAGGCGCCATGAGGTCAGGCTCGTCCAGGTCGGCTGCGCCGGCACTCCGTTCACCGTGATGGCGGCAACTCCGATCGGTGCCGTGCCCGTGATGGTGATGAGATTGCGATTGGTCGAGAACGTGGTGGAACCGTTCACACCAAAGTTCGTCGCAACGGTCGCGAGCTGCCCGACCAGGTAAGCACGACGCGCCGCCGCATAGTCTTTCAATCCCTGCGTCCCGCCGGTGTCTGGCGGTGCGCCGGCATCCGTGAGACCGGCTGCAATTGCATCCACGCGTGAATTGAAGGCGGACGCCGTCAGCGGCCCGTTCACCGCATCTTCAAACGCACGCCAGTAAGCGCGCCTGAATTCAGGAAAGTCGCGCAACCGGTTCATCATCGGCTCGGTGCCGCCGAACAACCCGTTTGTGGGCGAATCGCCGCCGAAATTGAAGACGAAGTCGATGTCCCACGGCAGCAGCACCCACGGGCCTTGCTCCGGTTTATAGGCGTACATGTTCTTGCCCCGGTTGTAACCGTAGCTGTCCCAGTTGCCGGCGATGCGTTCCATGGCCAGGATGCGCATCCATTCTTCGACATTCATCACGCTGGCCACCTGTGAACGATAAGGTTCCGGCTGCACCGCATTCACGGCATCCACCAGCGTGAAGACGTTCGTGAAATCGCTTGCTGACTCGCGCACCCCGCGCGGACGCCAGTTCCAGCGATAACGCGCGGTCTTCTTCAAACCGCCCGTGGTGGTGAAGTTTTCCAAAGTGGCCGCAACATCGCCGATCTTGTTATCGCCGCTGTCGTCGAATTCGAACCAATCTTCGATCTTGTGCAGGCTGCCGTCTTCGTCATCCGGGAAGAATTGGCTGACGATTTCACGGTCCGGCTGTTGCGCATCTTCAAAGAGAGGCGCACGTGCCTGGCCGTTGAGAAAGACCCGCACGTGACGGCGATACATGTATGGCGTGCCGAGCTTGCGTCCGATCCAGAACGCCGCCTGTTCCGCCTGCCGGCTCGAATCGCTGTCCAAATTGCCAGTCGTCGCGAGCACCATAGAATCGGCGCCCAGCACGAGGTCATCCTTGGCGAGGTTCAATTCGTAATCGCAAGTGCTGGCGAGCGGACCGGAATACCCCGGCGTATGCCACGGACTGCCGCTGTAGAGCGTGCCCGCGTTGTAGCAGACACGCACATCGCCATAGACAAACGTGGCGTCCAGCGGATGATTGCTTTGCTTCCCGCGCGCGCCCCAGCGATCGATGTTCTTCTGCGACACCCACAGGCGATAGCTTCCCAACATGGGCAAAGCCGCCGGCTCATCGAATCGAATCAAACAATCCCGCACCGGTGCGTCGCTGGGAAAACGACTCGTCGTCGCCGGGATTTTTCCATCGTGCGCTTCCAGATAGAACGCGACCTGCGCTCCGGAAACCTGGCCGGGAATTTCCGCCGAATAGAATCCAGCTCCGCGATAGCTCATCGGGACCGAAACGAAGTTCGTGCTCGGATCGATCCGATACTTCAGCGTGGCGGCAATCAATCCATCCGGATCTTCGATTCTGGCGGTCACCGTCACCGGTTCGGACGCGGCCGGAAGCACAGGCCAATGGCTGACGGACGTGATGGCCGGAGCGCCGTTCGTCCGATGCTGCGAGTTCTGCGCGCCCGGGGTTCCGAAAGCGTGCGTGGTAAGAATCGGCCCCGCCGCTTCCAGCCAGTTGCCACGCAGGCGCAACAGGATTTCTGGATGACCCTTCAGCCAGCGCACCCGGGCCCGGATCGTCGCCGTGGAACCTTGGCTGACGGTTTGCGACAACACGGTGCGAATGCGGTTCCCGCCCGTGTCACCGCGGTCGGACGCGATCACGCGCAGACAACCTCCCGTGAAACCGCCAGTGGCCTGCCAGTGCGATTCCTCGTGCGTTCCTTGCATGAACCAGCCGTTCGCATTGGAGGAAAACTCGCCGTTCACCACCACATTGCCGCCGCCTTGCGGGATCACCTCCACGTTGTCCACCAGGCATTCGCCCGCGCCGAGCATCAAAATCTGCAATTGATCGGCTTGCGCCATTCCGCCGAGATCGAGCACGCCGGTGAACTCCACAGTGGTCCAGCCGCTCTTGGCCGATTCATCGCTGTCGGCCCAATTCGGCCCGAGATTTCCGTTCGCGCGCAAATCCACGCGCTCAAGACTGCTGCTGCCGCCATCGGCCCAACCCGGCCAGCGACCTCCCGTGCCGTAAGCGACTTCATCCACGGTGATGTGAATCTTGTTCGTCACGGATTGACCGAGCTGGTTTGTGGAAACGAGATCATCCGGTTTGGTGAGGCGCACCGCATCGCCGCCATTGCCG
>CAMLLE010000611.1 GCA_946480555.1 uncultured Verrucomicrobia subdivision 3 bacterium | reverse complement strand
GGCGGGCGGACGGAATTCACTCCCGGCAACGCGGGTTTTTATTATCGCGAAAATGAGCCGCTAAAGGGACAACGCAAGGCCGGTGAACGCCATCAGTTTCTCACCGTCGAATACTCCGGCGCATTCCTCGCCAAGCATTTGTCAGGAACAGAGGCCACATTGCACCCCACCGTGCGGGCCGCGATGGAAGGCAAGCGTCCCGAAACCGTCTCCGGACTGGTGACAAAACTCACCGCGGCGCAGCAGCAGATCATTGCGACATTGCGCCAGCCGCCGGTGTATCCAACGGCGCAGGCCGTCTGGTATCAATGCAAGGCGCTGGAACTGGCCGTCACGTTTTTCGTCCAGCCGCCGCCCGATCAGGAAATGTTCTGCACGCGCCAGCAACGGCTCGCGCAGGAACGCGTGGAGCAAGTGATCTTTCTGTTGAAACAGGATCTGGCCGAACCGCCAGCGCTGGAGGAACTCGGGCGCAAGATCGGTTGCAGCCATTTTTACCTGAGCCGGATCTTTTCGAACCACACCGGAAAAACGATCACGCAGTATCTCCGCCAGTTGCGCATGGAGCGCGCCGCGGAGCTATTGCGTTCCGGTGAATACAACGTGACCGAAGCGGCTTTGGAAGTCGGCTATGCCAGCCCGAGCCATTTCAGCCAGGCCTTCCACGAAACCTTCGGCTGCTGCCCGGGGTTGTATCCGCTCAAGACCCCGACCCAGCAACCTCACTGACGCGATGTCTTTGCAGGAACGATACGACGACGCGATGTTCGACTTCAGCACGGGCGATTACGACCGCGCGATTGCAAAGCTGCAAACCATCCTCGCGGAAGACGCCACGCATTTCGACGCCCAGCTTGCGCTGGGAATGGCGTTCTATCGCAAAGGCGATTTCGCGACCGCAATAGCCGAGGGTCAGAAGGCGCTCGCACTTCGTCCGCACGAACAGCTGGTTCACACGAACCTTTCGCTCTTCTTCATGAAAGCGGGCGACAAAACCAAAGCCGAGCATCACGGCATGCAGGCACGAATCGCCTCCTGGAAGGCCGACAAATCCAAACCCGGCGAAGGTCCGGTCAGCAATCCCGACCTGGAAATGGCCAAGCCACCAGCACCGGTGATCAAGCCGCCGGAGAAATTTCCGGAGATGCCGTGGAAGAAAAAATCCAGCTGACCACGAACAGCCGACAATTGACTCTGATGAAATCTGCCTACGAACTCGCGATGGAACGGTTGAACAAGACTTCACCCACCGTGAAGCTCACCGCCGAACAGAAAGCGCAACTGGCTGAACTGGATTCTCGTTACGCTGCGAAGATCGCGGAACGGGAGATTGCGTTGAAATCGGAGATCGATCGATTGGCGGCAGCCGGCGATTTTGAGAAGCAGGAAGAGCTTCAGCAGCAGCTCGCGCGAGAACGCAAGGCGCTGCAGGCGGAACTTGAGGAAAAGAAGGAACGCCTGCGCCAGGCCCGATGACACGAGCGGACAGCCCGCCAATAGTGTTGGGGCCGGCCTTGCGCCGGAATTCGACCGTGTGCGCTGGGTTGGAGGACAGACGTTCTGGCGCGCTTGAATGAGGGGAAGTCTCCGCGGTAAGTTCGCGGCATGAGCACACAGCCGACTGCCACGGACGCCGACGATCTCCTCGCCCAACGCATGGCTTCGCTGGGCGTGCGCGAATCTGATTTGGAGGAAACCTTCGTGCGCTCCGGCGGCCACGGCGGGCAAAACGTAAACAAGGTTTCCACGTGCGTGATGCTGCTGCATCGGCCCAGCGGGATTTCCGTCAAATGTCAGGCCAGTCGTTATCAGCGGCAGAACCGGCTTCTCGCCCGAAAGCTGTTGCTCGAGAAACTGGAAGCTGCGCGCCGGCGCCGGGTGGCAGAGGAGCGGGGGCGCATGGAAAAGCAGCGTCGCGCCAGCCGCAAACCTTCCGCGGCGGCAAAATCCCGCACGCTCGCGGACAAGACCCGCCATTCACAAAAGAAAGCCGCGCGCCGATTCCATTCCCGCGGCGAAGACTGATTCGGTGATTGCCAAAGCCCCGTTAAAACCGCAAATAGGGGCTGCCATGTCCACGGTAGCCGAGAAGCTCCGCCACGCTCGCGAAGCACAACAACTAACCGTCAACCAGGTCGCCGAAATCACCAAGATTCGGACCGACCACATTCGTGCTTTGGAGGAAGGCAACTTCGATATGTTTTCCGCGCCGGTTTACATCCGTGGTTTTGTGCGCACTTACTCCACGCTGCTGAAGCTCGATGTGCCGCAAACGATGGCAGCCCTGGATGCGGAACTCGGCAAGACCGAGAAGTTCAGCGAACCGCCGCCGCTGACGGATTCGAAAAAGGGTCCGCTTGATTTCCTGATGCTGCAGCTTTCGCGGATGGATTTGCGCAAGGGCGCGATCCTGGCCGGCGTGCTGGTGGTCTCGATCGTCGTGCTGGTCTCCCTATTGTCGGACAAATCGACGCCAACGAACCCCACATCAGGCGTCGCTCCGGGAGTTTATCAACCGCGCCAGACAAACATCAGCGAGACGCTGCCAGTGCCGGCAACAACACCCCGCCGCTAAAGCCGTTGGACCGTTGAGGCATTCTCCCGCGAAGGTGGAAGCGCCTGCTTCTGACTGTTTCGGATTTCCTCACGTGACGCAGCCGCCGTGGA
>CAMLLE010000610.1 GCA_946480555.1 uncultured Verrucomicrobia subdivision 3 bacterium | reverse complement strand
GTTCACAAGTTCGACCATCACGGAACCCGCGACGCCTTTCGGCACGGCAACGGCAGATGGAGTGACGCGCAGGTAACTGCCGACGATCTTGTAGTCGAGCGTTGCGAGCGGCTGGGCGGCGGGAACGGAACTGAGGCCGAGGAACAGCAGCGCGATCCAGAAAACCGCCGCGCAGAATGGGAAACTGTGTTTGTGGTTGTGGGTTGTGGACCGGGATTTGATCGCGGGTGTGATTATGCGTTGTTTCCCCTCGCCTCGCCCCGGTAGGGCGGCGTTGCTGCGCCGCCCCAATTTTGGGCGGAGCAGCAGCTCCGCCCTACCAGGTTCGCTGAACACAAAGTCCTTCATGGAATGCGTCGAGTTTCTCATCTGCTTCGTGCGCGGCAATGGAACCAAAGGAGTAATCGTCTTCATGGCGTTCAATGCTGGGGCGTGAAGACCTTGCCTTTCTCGGCGGCTTTGCTGATCGATCCAATCGTCGGATGCAGCGACATCTGGGTCCATTCTGTCGGCAGGCGTTTGCCGGTCTTGGCCATGAACCGCTTCTCCGATTCGAGCAGCATGTTGTGCATCTCCCAGCGGCTCTTGTGGAAGCCGCTCATGCGGCCGTTCTCCAGCTTGAACGAGAAGATGTCGCCCGGATGGCCGACCTTCGCGAGCTTGGCGTCATCGACAAGATGCGTGTTGATGACCTGGTTGTGGAGGTCGGGATAATGATGATGCATGCCGTGCTGCAACGGCGAGCTGGGCGTGCCCTTGTAGCCGGCCTTGTGATACAGCGCGTCGTAATGCTTCTTCACGAGCCGGCCGAAGTGTTCCTCCTGCGCGATGCTCGCCGGGCGTCCGTCGATTTCCAGATACGCGAAGTCCGCGTCCGAATTGTAGAACGTGCCGTCCTTGTAAACCCAGCCATCCGAGCCGGTCTTCTCCAGCACGTGCCCCGGCTTGTTGGCCATCAGCCGCTCGGCGTTCTGCCGGCGCTGGATCGGATTTTTGAACCGGCGGATGCCGCCTTCGAGGCTGCGGGCGTTGTAAATCTGCGCCATTTCCCGCGCCGCGAGCGACATCGCATCTGACTCCATCTCAGCCAGCCCGTTGTTGCGCGCGAACTCACGCCACTGCTTGCGCGTGTTGATGTATCCGCGCACGCGGCCGCCAATGCCCTTGAAGATGCCGAACTTCGCCGCGCCTGCACCGAACGCCACGCCGACATCCGCAGCAACCAGCTGCGCGCCGCGATAACGGTCGAGCAATCCGAACGTTCCTTGCGCGTCGCTATGCAACAGGTCCCAGCCCTCGGCCAGTCCCGTGCCGAGCTGCAATGTCGCTCCGGCGAACGCCACCAGGCGTGTCGCGGTGTAGATCGCCAACCCGTCCTTGCGGATCGAATAGCTCTCAGCCTTTGCGCTCAGCGTCTTGCCCCAGCTGTCCGGATCCCAGACGAACGTGCCGGTCGGGTCGCGATAATTGATCGGGTTGTTCGCAAACGCCGCGTATTGATTGACGCTGTCTTCCATTCCGGCGAGATCGCGCTGGAGGAAGCTCGCCGTGGTCGGATCGTAATATCGCGCGCGGCAATACAGCAGGCCGGAATCGAAATCGAAGACCTGCCCATGGAACAGGAACGTCGAAAGGCTGCGGCTGATTTCAACCGGCGCAGTGCTGCCCGGCGCGCCGCCGGTGAAGAGCTGCGGGCCGCCGGCAAAGTTCAGCGTAAGCACCTCGGTCGCATTGGTGTTGTTCCAATCGTCCTGGAACGCGCCGCCGTTCACCGTGAGCGTAACGTTCCCGCTGAGCGCTTGCGCCGGAGTCAGGCGGAATGCGCTGCCAAACGGATAGCCGGGCAGGTTTTCTTCGAACGTCACCGTGACTGAAACCGTGTTATTGCTGCGATCCAGCGCGAACGCGTCGTTTACGCTGCGCAACGCCGTCACGAGGTTGCTGCCAGCCGGCGCACTCTGGAACGCGGGCAACACCGGCTCGGTGAAAACGACGAGCAGCGAATTGGTCTGGTTGATCACGCGCGACACCGCCGGGCGCTGGTTGTCGGGCGATTGCGCGAACGGCTGACCCCAAGCGTCGTAGTTCACGCGTTCGAGCACGACGCCGTTCGTGTCCGCGACCGCGATCACGGAACGCATCACGTCGGTCAGGAAGTAATGCCGCGTCAGGTTCGTGCTGCCTCCCATGGCGAGATCGGCGGCAACCAGTTCGTCTGCATCGTCGCCATAGAAGTAGCGGGCAATCACAACGCCGTTGTTGTTCAAATCGCGTTCCTCGATCAGCTTCGCGCCGTCGTAGAGATACGCGATGTCGCTGGGAACGCAGAGCGCCGGATTGCCGGTGACACGGCGGCGGATGCGCAAGCCCGCCATGTCGTAATCGTTCGCGATCTCGACGCCATCAGCGCGGGCGATCTTCGTGCATTGGCCGAGGTCGTTGTAAGTGAGCGTCGCTTCCACCCATTGCGGCGCGATCTGACCAGGAATCCGCACTGCGAGGCGCGTCTTGGTCACGTTGCCCACCACATCGCGCTCACGGACGAAGCCATCGATCTGCGGCACGTGCCGGAAGACGTCCGACGAATCGTAATTGGTGCCCATCGGCGCGATGGCGAATTGATCCGGCTGGACCACCGAGATGCTGTCGATCACGTCGGTGGTCGTGTAGGCGAC
>CAMLLE010000609.1 GCA_946480555.1 uncultured Verrucomicrobia subdivision 3 bacterium | reverse complement strand
TCATCACGGGGCCCAGTGCTCGCCGGTAAATGGCAGAGCGCTCCATCAGCGTGCGAATGACTTCCAAATGCTCGGCAGCCTGGTTGTGTTCCATGGGTCATACTTTGCCGCGCAAAGCACTATTGTCAATCTCGCCCCGAGCGGGCGTCAGCTCCAACAACCTCGTCGGTCTATAAATGGAAGGTCGCATCCGGTCTGTATTTCACCCGCGGCTCACGCGACCTCTTCGTAACGCGGCCGCACTGATTGAGCAGAAACCCAATTGAGTAGAAACCCATTGCCCCGCGGGAGAATTCGGCGCACATTGCGCGCGAATGAAATCACGCGCGCTCCAGAAAACCGGGGTCGCGGCTTGTTTGTTCGCCATGTTCTGCATGCTGGGCGGACACTGGCTCGCACTCCAGTCCGCCGCCTGGGCGCAAATGGTGATTCGCTTTTCTGAAACGACTTCCCTGGGCCACGCCATCACGAAGACCTTTAGCGGCGAATACCCGTGCCGGATGTGCGAAGGCATTCAGGAAGCCCGCCAGCAGGAGCAGCAACAGGAACAGAAATTCCCGCTGTTGAAGCGTGAAAAAGCACCGGACCTCTTCTGCACAAACCGAAGCGTTGTGGCACCTCTCGCACCGGCACAGGCGCAATCCGCCGCGCCATTCGTCCCACAGCTTCATCCTGACTTCATTTCCACCCCGCCCACACCGCCGCCGCGGCTTTCCTGACGGTTTCTCCGTCGTTCCCAAGTCCATCTGGCGTCAGCTCGCGTGAGCTGCGCTTTGTTTCCCATTTGCACCTTGATCGGAACGCTGTTCCGCGCGCGAACCAAACACAAACGCGCGCTTGCGTTCCGCGAATTGAACTTGTTTCCAATGAAAAAGATTTCTGTCCGTCTGTTTGTTCTGCCGGTTGCCGCGGTCGTCCTGGCCTGTGGAATTTCAACTGGCCGTTCCGCCACACTAACAGCCGTCCCAATGCAGGGCGGCATGGTCATGCCAATGGTTGCCTATCACGCGGAACATGGGCATTTGCATGTGACGGTCGATCCAACCGTGCCGCAGCTGACGCCGCTGCTGGCCAGTAATCCCGCCGACAATTTCGATGCCGGCGATCCGTGGTTCAACGCGCTCGATCCGAGCCGTCAGGGCATGTCCTTCAGCCGCCGTTACGGTTTCGTGATGAACTCCGTGACGGATGCGCTCCCCCCAAACACCCAGATCTGGATTCGCAAGCTGACCGGCGCGGCAAGCCTCAAGTTTTATCGCTATGCCGCCAATGTCCCCAAGGCGTTTGATCCGATTTTCGGAACGGATGGCGTCACAAACGCGATGTATTGGAACGGCGTGATGTTTCATCCGGCGGTTGCCGCGCCGCCGGGCACAAACCACTATTTGGCCACCTTCGAGGTTTACCTGCTCGATACCACGACAGGACTCGAATTACCCGGCTCCGCCAGCGGACCGTTTGCGTTCAACTTCACCAACGTTCCCGATGGCCGCCCGGCGCTGAATCTGGCTCAAAGAATCGTCGTTGGCTGGCCGGCGGATACGACTTCCAATTGGGTGTTGGAATCTGCCGCCGCCGCAGATGCGATGGAATGGACCACGGTGACCAACGCGCCCGTAACGCTCGATGGCGAACCTGGTGTGGTTCTCGAAAGCAATGAATCGCAGCGGTTCTTCCGCATGCGTTATGTCCCGTGAAAATTGAATCGCGTGGCGTGGGGCGCGTGCCTGGTCGCGCGCTCCACGCTTTTACCCTGATCGAACTGCTGGTCGTCATTGCGATCATCGCGGTGCTGGCGGCGATGCTGGTGCCCGTGTTGTCGCGCGGCAAGGAATCCGCGCGCGGTGTGCAATGCCTGAGTCAGATGCGGCAATTGGGGGTGGCTGTCTGTCTCTACGCAGACGATAATCGCGACGAATTTCCGCGCAGCCAGCATTCGGCGTTCGCGCATGGAGTTCTGCCGTGGGAACGCTCCATCGCACCGTTGCTTGGGTCGAGCACGACGCTTTGGACAAATCTCCTCAAGTCCGTTTATCACTGCCCGTCTGACCGCCGCAGCGGACCGTGGAGCTACGGTTTCAATGTCTATTTTGAGCTTGGGCCGGACGATGATTACGCCGGGAAACCACAAACATGGCGAAAGACAACCCAGGTTCCGCGGCCGACGGCGACCGTCCTCTTTGCGGAGAACAACAGCGCCGCCGATCACATCATGCCGCAATTCTGGACGAGCGTGGCCGACGCGGAAGACGTGGCGCAGCGACGGCACGGCCGCCGCGCGAACTATATGTTTGCGGACGGACACGCCAGTGCGCTGGAATTCCGCAGCACCTACAATCCCGGTTCTGCCACGGACCTCTGGCACCCTGCAAAAGCGCATTGAGCGATGAGCCCGGCGACGTCCCTTCGCGTGGCAACCAGAAGCGAGGGAGTTCCCTAACGGGAGCTCGCCCAGGCGCGCGGCGACCCTTTCGCGTATCCCGGCGCATCCTGACCTTGCCCCCGGAACGCAACCTTCAGGTCGCATCAATGAGCCTGCTGAATGGCATGAAACGATCATGCTGCGGATTTGCGCGCGCTGAAGCGGCGTAAACGCCGCGATCCTCCGGCATTTGGACTCGGGGCAGTGTCAGGATGCACCCCCGCGCAACCGGGCACCCGCACCATCCTGGCCCG
>CAMLLE010000608.1 GCA_946480555.1 uncultured Verrucomicrobia subdivision 3 bacterium | reverse complement strand
GGATGACACGATCCGCATCGCCATCATGCGCAATGCCGATGGCGGCGCCGTGTTCCTTCACTTTCTGGCAGATCAACTCCGGATGCATTGAACCGCAGTTCAAATTGATGTTCATGCCGTCGGGTTGATTGCCGTAAACGATCACCTCTGCGCCCAACTCACGGAGAACGCAGGGCGTCGCCTTGTAGGCTGCGCCATGGCCGCAATCGACGACCACGCGCAATCCTTCCAGCGTCATGCCCCGCGGGAACGACGCCTTGGCGTATTCGATATAGCGGCCCAACGCATCGTCGATGCGCACCGCCTTGCCAATGGCTTCGGCCGTGGGACGGATATTTTCAATCTCGCCGCTGAAGACCAGGTGCTCAATTTCCGCTTCAATCTGATCGTCAAGTTTGTAGCCGTCGGCGCGGAAGAACTTGATGCCGTTGTCGGCGTAAGGATTGTGTGAAGCGGTGATGGCGATCCCAGCATCGGCGCGCAAGCTGCGTGTGACGTAGGCGACTCCGGGTGTGGGGAGCGGCCCGATGAACAGGACGTCCACACCCATGGAAAGGATTCCTGAGGAAATCGCGTTCTCGAGCATGTAGCCGGAAAGGCGTGTGTCTTTGCCGATGACGATCTTGTGCCGCCCGCGACCGCGCGCCTGCGTTTGGCGCGTCTTAAAAACATGGCCTGCGGCGCGGCCGAGCTTCAAAGCGGTTTCAGCGGTTACGGGTTCAATGTTCGCCGTGCCACGGACGCCGTCCGTGCCGAAGATTTTTTTGGAGGAACTCATTTGAAATGGAAGAAGTCACCGGCGCGGAATCGTCACCTCGACTTGATCGGGGACGATTCGGATGGGAACGAGGCCGGAAGGAAGCTGAATTTCGACGCGTTTGGCCAGGCCGGTTGCGGATTCGATGCCCATGAGATTGACCTCTGCTTGGATTTGGTCCCAGCGGAGTTTCTGGATCAGCTCCGGCTCGCCGCGGATGGTAACCTGCACTTCGGTGGGCTGGATCTCGATGCCGCGCATTTCGGCCGCGGGCAACACCACGAGCACCGGGACGTTGGCAAACGTCTGGTCAGATGTGTGGGGGCTGAAGCCGCTCCAGGCGATGTCTCGCCCCATGAAAATCTTCGAAACGGAAAACCAGATGATCACGGCGAATCCGACCGACATCAGTTTGAGCCAGAAGTCGTGAAATACAATATGGCGCAGAAAGGCGATCATTTGACGAGGGTGGTCCGGGTTGAATCGCCAGCGTCAGAGGGCAGCTGTGCGTCTGATTTCGTCAGCACCACCGGGCTGGGTTTCACGCGGTCGCGGGTCCAGTTCTTGACGAGCGCCAGCCAGCTGCGCGATTTGCCCGGCGTGACGAGAACGGAGGTGAGGAACGAACGGAGCGCTTCGAGTTCCACACCGCGTGTGAGCTGGCCCTTGTACGCGTAGGAAACGGCGCCGGTTTCTTCGGAAACGACCACTATGATGGCGTCCGTTTCCTCGCTCAATCCAATGGCGGCGCGGTGCCGCGTACCAAGCGATTTGCTCAAATCCTGCCGCTGCGTCAGCGGAAAAATACAGGCGGCAAACGCGATGCGATCACCCTTGAGGATGACTCCGCCATCGTGGATGGCGTTGTTCGGGAAAAAGATCGCTTCGAGCATTTCGGGGGTGGCGTCGCAATTGACCGGGATGCCGGATCCGACTGCTTCCTGCAGCTGAATCGATTGTTCGATGGCAATCAACGCGCCGATGCGGACTTCAGAAAGGCGTTCGGCCGTTTGAATGATGACTTCGATGCTTTCGCGCTGTTCGTGCGCGGTGGCGAACATCGGCAAATTTCCCAGCTCGGCGAGCATGCGGCGGAGTTCTGGCTGGAAGATTACGACGACGGAGACGGAGAAGAACGCCAGGAATGAAACCATCAACCAGCGGAGCACTTCCAGATCGAGCAACGAAGTGATCAGGACGAAAGTCAGGATGACGACCAGAAATCCGGTGACCACCGCCCAGCCGCGCGTGCCGCGGATGAAACGCAGCGCGTAATAGATGACGACCGCGAGGATCAGAATCTCCAATCCCGGCCGCCATCCGCTATCAATGATTTTCTTGAACGACTCGAACATCAGTCCTTCGCGCGTGAATCGCTTCCGTCATCCGCACCGCCTGCACGGTTTCGGCGACATCGTGCGTCCGTATGATCTGCACGCCGTCCTGCACTGCCGCGCACGCGCAAGCCAGCGAGGCTGGGAGACGTTCCGGGAGTGGGGCGCCCAGCAGTTTTCCGATGAACGACTTCCGCGATGCCCCCAGCAGCAACGGGCGTCCGAACCGGTGGAACTGGTTCAACGCCGCGAGCAATTGCAGATTGTGCTCCAGTGTCTTTCCGAAACCGATTCCCACGTCGAATATAACTTGCTCGCGTTGCACTCCGCAATCGCTCACTCGTTTCAAGCGCTCGGAAAAAAAATCTGCCACCTCCCGGACCACGTCCGCGTAATCCGGCTGGCTTTGCATCGTCTGCGGCACGCCTTGCATGTGCATGCATACGTAAGCCGCGCCCGCCTCGCCCGCCACCCGCCACATGCGATCTTCGTCACGGTTGGCGGCAATGTCGTTGATGATGCTGGCCCCGGCCTTCACGCCAGCGGCGGCGACATTGGGCTTCATCGTGTCGATGGAAATGGGGCAGGGG
>CAMLLE010000607.1 GCA_946480555.1 uncultured Verrucomicrobia subdivision 3 bacterium | reverse complement strand
CGCAGGCCGTCGAGCGCCGCGCCGATGAAGGCGCCGAGCAGGAACGAGAGGCGGAACGTTCGCTGAACGATTGTGTGGACGAGTTCCGCGATTTGCTGACCGACGCGGTGCGGCTCCGCCTGCGTGCTGATGTGCCGGTGGGAGCGTATCTCAGCGGTGGGCTTGACTCTTCCGTTATAGCGGCGCTTATCCGGCGGATTGGGGCGGGGCGGTTGGACACCTTTTCAATTGCGTTCGGCGATGCGCGTTTTGACGAAAGTGGATTTCAACGGTGCATGGCCCGGTTTCTCGGCACGGATCATCAGGTGGTTCACATCACGCATTCTGACATCGGCAAGGTGTTTCCCGAGGTCATCTGGCACACGGAAACTCCGGTGACGCGCACAGCTCCCGCGCCCATGTTTCTGCTTTCGAAACTGGTGCGTTCGCACGGATACAAAGTGGTCCTGACGGGCGAGGGTGCGGACGAGTTCCTGGCCGGTTACGATATTTTCAAGGAGGCAGCCATCCGCCGTTTCTGGGCACGGAATCGACAATCGCAGTGGCGGCCATTGCTGTTGCAGCGGCTTTATTCAGACGTCGGCGCGCTTGCGGGTACATCAGCCGCCTATCGCGAGGCGTTCTTTGGAGCCGGGTTGGAGGCGCGAGATGATCCCTTCTTCTCGCATGCGATTCGATGGCATAACACGCGGCGCACGCGGCGGTTCTTCGCGGATGCTTTCCGTCATCGGATCGAATCCGCTGGTGGAGCCTTGGAACATCGTCCGCAGTTGCTGGATAAGTTCCGGCATTGGCATCCCCTGTCCCGCGCGCAGTTTCTGGAGGTCAATACGTTTCTCTCGCCCTATCTGCTCTCGTCCCAAGGTGATCGTCCGGCGATGGCTCATTCCGTCGAGGGGCGCTTCCCGTTTTTGGATGTGAACGTGGTGGAGTTTTGCAACCGCTTGCCGGCCCGGTTCAAGCTCAATGGTTTGAAGGATAAATTCCTGTTGCGCTGCGCTGCCCGCGAATGGCTGCCGGAGGAAATCTGGCGGCGGCCGAAGCGACCTTATCGAGCCCCGATTCATCACAGCTTCTTCAATCTCAACACACCCGATTATGTGAACGAACTGCTCGCGGGGAATGCTGTCCGGCGGGCGGGGATATTCAATGCCAGGGCCGTGGAGCGGTTGGTGGCCAAGATCGGGGAAGGCGGGCCGGTCGGCGAGACCGATGACATGGCCCTGGTGGGAGTTCTTTCAACGCAATTGATCCATGAGCTGTTTATCAATCGTTTCTCCCGCAGCGAACCGCTGGGAGCCGGCGACGACGTAAAGCTCGTGGATTTGCGGGGCTCTCGTTGTGCTGTCCATTCGTGAGCGCGCCCGGGCAGTTTTCTGGGATGCGTGCTTCGATCTACATGCAACTTCGTTTCACCCACGACCGGGCATAGCTTCTCAAAGCGCTCGTAGTCTTGAATCCCAGCTTCCGTTTCAAACGTTCCTGCCGGGTAGCGATTGACGCAACCGCGACGTGGAGACGTCCCGCGATATCGGCGCTGCTCCTGCCAAGGCCAACCGACTCAAGAATTTCAAGTTCAGCATCCGTCAGCCTTTCCAGGGAGGCGTCCTTTGGCTGGCCGCCGCGCCAGCCTTTTTCGGATGCGAGGAGCGATTCACCGACATGGATCTTCCCGCGAAGAACGCCGCGGATTGCCTGAACGATTTTCGCCGGCTCCTGCTCCTTCGTCAGAAATCCATCTCCGCCGGCGCGCAACGTTCGATTGGCATAGACGGCTTCGTCATGCATCGATACGGCCATCAGCTTCACTCGCTCATCGATTGACCGGATTCTCCGGATCAATGCCAGCCCGCTTTCGTCGGGCAGACCGAGGTCAACGACCACCAGGTCTGGATTGGTCTGCGAGATCGCTTTCAGCGCCTGTTGCGAATCCTCGGCTTCTCCGCACACCACAATATCCTTCTCGTGGTTCAGCAGATCCTTGAGCCCCTGGCGAAATAGCGGGTGATCCTCAACCAGGAAGACTCTGCTCATGGATCTCGCAACGCGCTTCTTCATGGACAACTCCCGCGGCGGTCCGGTGCAAATCTTGGCTGGAACGATGCAGTTGAATATGGGGCAGAGCGGCAGCTCTGCCCTACCAAACAAGGGTAGGGCTGCGCTGCCGCGCAGCCCCATGTTCCGCACCAGAAGGTGCGCTTCGCAAGCGCCTGAATATCGCCGTATTCGAGCTTCAAATAGACGCTACCCAGAGAGAGCGTTTCGATTCCAACTGCATCGTTCTGGCTTAGGAGCGTGATCGCATTCGCCGACGTTCTGGAGATCAGAGCGAACGACCTCACACGCAGCAGATTCCTCCTCGCAGTCATAAAAAAGGGCCGACTAAGTCGGCCCTGAAAACGCGCTCTCGTTGGAGCAAACGTTATGATTTCTTCCGGATCGTGCTGATCAAGAACGGCAGGATCAACAAGGCGCCAGCAACGTAAGTCCCGGGTTCCGGAAGGAGAATTGCCGGACCAATCAAATCCTGATTTCTGTCCACAACCTGCCCGTTGCCATTCAGCTTCGCGTCCCAGAATGTTGATACCAGGTCGGTGTTCACCACATTGGCCGGACTCGCGAGCATCGACTCGGCCAGCGCCCGCAGGGTCGAAGATCCGAGTAGCAGGGAAAAGCCGTCGCCATTGTTTAACGTCAGC
>CAMLLE010000606.1 GCA_946480555.1 uncultured Verrucomicrobia subdivision 3 bacterium | reverse complement strand
CTCTGCGCCTCTGCGGTGAGATGATCCGGAAATGAATTTGGAGAAACGCTATAGATTCCTTTTGAAACTAGCGGCTGTCACCGTCAGTCGAATCGCTCCCATCTGAAAAGCGGCCGTGACAATCCGTGCCAATCCGTGTCCATCGGTGGTCGAAAATCTACTCTACTGCTGGATTCGGCTGAGAGCCTCCCGCCGCGATCCACCGTGCGCTAGACCGCTGAGTCACCTTGTTCTTCGGTGCGGATGCGAATCGTGTTTTCGACCGGGAAAACAAAAATTTTGCCGTCGCCGATCTTTCCGGTGCGCGCGCCCTTGATGATCGCTTCCACCGCGGGCTTCACGTTGGCATCGGGCAGCACGACTTCCAGTTTGATCTTGGGCAGAAAGTCGACCGTGTATTCGCTGCCGCGGTAAATCTCCGTATGCCCTTTCTGGCGTCCGAAACCCTTCACTTCCGTCACCGTCATGCCTTGGACGCCGATTTCGCTCAGCGCCTCTTTCACTTCGCTCAACTTGAACGGTTTGATGATCGCTTCAATTTTCTTCATAAAGTTTATTTCGAATCGTTGTAGGCGCTTTCCCCGTGCTGCGTCAGATCCAGGCCGGAATCTTCATCCTCAGCAGAGACGCGCAGGCCCATCACGGCGTCGATGACTTTCAGGATCAGGAATGTGGCACCCGCTGCCAGCCCGGCGGTGAACAATATCCCACGGGCTTGATTCAGCAACTGGCCGCCGCTGCCAGCGAGTGAAACCGTGGCGCCGCCGGATTGGAACGTGGTGCCGATGGCGGCGTTGATTTCCGTGCTGGCGAACAATCCGACAAGCAATAGCCCAATGGTGCTGCCGACGCCATGAACGCCAAAAACGTCCAGCGAATCATCGTAACCGAACTTTGCCTTCAGCTTCGAAACCGCAAAATAACAGGCAACGCCACCGCACAGGCCGATCAGGAATGCCGCTGGAATGGTGACGAACCCAGACGCCGGGGTAATCGTTGCCAATCCAGCCACCATTCCAGAAGCGACGCCCAGCACGCTCGGCTTGCCCTTGAGCAGCCACTCGGTGAACGCCCAACCCAGCGCGCCGGCAGCGGCCGAGAAATGTGTGGCGGCAAAGGCGCTCGTGGCGAGCCCGCCGGCGCTAACCGCGCTGCCCGCGTTGAATCCAAACCAGCCGACCCAGAGCAGGCCCGTTCCGATCAAACTCAATACCACGTTGTGCGGCAGCAACGGTTCATTCGGGAATCCAATCCGTTTTCCCAGCATGATGGCGCACACGAGCGCCGACACGCCTGAGCTCACGTGAACAACCGTTCCGCCGGCAAAATCCAGCACCGGATATTTGCCGCCGAGCGCCCAGTTGAACCAGCCGCCAGTTCCCCAAACCATGTGGCACAGCGGGAAGTAAACGATCGTGACCCACAAGATCGTGAAGAGCACGTAAGCACTGAACTTGATACGTTCGGCCACCGCACCGCTGATGAGCGCGGGTGTGATGATGGCGAACATCATCTGGAAGAGCATGAAAGACTGGTGCGGAATGGTCGCGGCGTATTCCGGGTTGGGCGCCGTGCCGACACCTTTGAGCATGAAGTATTGCAGCGGGTTTCCGAAGAACGCGTTGCCCTTTCCAAACGCCATGCTGTAGCCGTAAAGCATCCAGAGCGCCGAAACGATTGCCATCAGGATGAGACTGTGCGCCATGGTCGAAAGCACGTTCTTGCTCCGCACCAGCCCGCCGTAAAACAGGATCAGCCCGGGCGCAGTCATCATCAGCACCATCGCGGAACTGACCAGCAGCCAGGTGTTGTCGCCGGAATTGATGGCCGGCGCTGCCGCCGCGGCTTCGATGCGCGCGACGCGTTGCTCCAGAGTTTCGGCAGGCAGTTCCGCGGCGGAGCTGGTGGAGGCGAGGATGGTTGCAACCCAAAGCCAGATGAATGCTTTGAGAAAGCCGCCGGAATTTCGGTTGCTCATAGGCGCCGGGGTTAAACCATGTTTGAGTGCGCCTGTCCACCTCGCGTTGCGAATATTTGACGACGTTATCCGGACGGCCCAGGCCAATAAAAGGTCAGCACACTTCGCCGCTGAATCCGGTCTGCCGCAACGCCTCGAACAAGACGAGCGCCACGCAGTTCGAGAGGTTCAACGAACGCGCGGCCGGATTGAACATCGGGATGCGAAGCCAGCGCTCGCGGTTTCCTTCCAACAGCTGCTTTGGCAAGCCGGCGGTTTCGCGGCCGAATACGAGGTAATCGTCCGGCGCATAACGCGCTTCCGAATAGACCAGCGGACCATCCGATTCGACGAACCAGAGGCGGGCGGATGCCGGAAGTTCGCCACTGAACGCAGCCCAGCTTTTCCAGCGTCGCCAGTCCACGTGCTGCCAGTAATCCATCCCCGCGCGTTTCAATTGCGAATCATCCAGCTTGAAACCAAACGGCTCGATCAAGTGCAGCGTGGAACGTGTGGCAGCGCAGAGACGGGCGACGTTTCCGGTGTTGGGCGGGATTTCCGGCTGAAGCAAAACGACGTTCATCGGTTGGGCAGTTTCAATTCTTTGGGAGAAAGGTGAATGCCACCGCGGCCAGGATGCACCCGAAGGCGGCCACGTGATTCCATCGAATTGTCTCTTTCAAATACAGCACAGCGAAGGCGCAAAAGACCGAAATGGTGATCACTTCCTGAAGAATCTTCAGCTGAGT
>CAMLLE010000605.1 GCA_946480555.1 uncultured Verrucomicrobia subdivision 3 bacterium | reverse complement strand
GCGGCTGGTCGAGGACGACACAGCCGCGCTCCGGTATTTTTCAGACAGGCTCTGACGATCAAGGTTCATAGCGCGAGCGTTTTGAGTTCTCGCGCCGCCATCATCGTTTCGAATTTCGGCGAGCCTCTGCTTCCGCTTCCGTTGCTGGCTGTGGCCAGACCCAGTCGTTCGCTCGCAACCACCAGAGGTTCTTCGCGCCACCTGCGGTTGAACCACCCTCGTCCGTCCCGTTCTGCCCGACGGAATAGAGGCGGAACAAACCATCCGAAGTGCGACGATATCGCAGCGGTTTTCCATCCACGGGATCCTTCGGCACGTCGGATAGGAACTCCGGCACCAAAGCATCGAGGGTTTCGGGATGCTGGCCGTGACGAAGGTGAAATCGCTTCAGCGCGATGGCGGCGATCACGATCGCCCTCGTCGTCTCCGCCTGAAGGGCCCTTTCCAAGGATTTGGAAAGCCCGCCTTCCATGTTGAACATTTCCCAAAGGTCCCGATCCAGCTTGCTGCGCAGCCAGCCGGCATTTGCAGAATCATTCAACCCACGCGTTTTCAACTCACCCGCCAGCCAGTCGAGGCCAGGCTTGAATGCGCCGTTGGTGCTGATTCGGCGGCAGGCCTCAACGCATAAATGCGCGGTTTCCATCGACCTCCGCTCATCCGAATAGGACCAGGAGGCGCGCCAAACCAATTCCGAGGCCCCGCCGCGCACCGAATCCCCGAGGTCCTTCAACTCATCAATCAACCCTGCCGGCGACGATGGTGACGATGAAGTCCACGTTCCCCACGCATTGCGCACTGCGCCCGTTGAGGCACGCATCTCAGCGATCATGTCGGGCACCACGGTGCGCTCCATTTTGAACGCGTGTTCGAGCGGCGCAATGAACTGCAAACGCTGCCATCGAGCCTGATGCTCACGCAAGCCGGCTTCCGAAACCCGATCACTTTGCAGAATCTGGAATGTTGCGGATGCGGCGATGCTGGTGATGGCAAACCGCACCAGTTCAGAAATCAACACGCGGTCATCGTCTGACGAGGCAATCAGGGTCAGAACCAGGTCAAGGTCCCGAACAGCCTTGGAATCCTCACCTGCATGCAGATGGTAAATCGCCATCGACGTCAGCTGTTGAACGACGCTTTTGCAATCCGCGAGATGCACGAGGGGCGTTCGGGCCAGAGCAGTGTAATCCAACTGAAAATCCATCCGGACATCGGGAGCAAGCTGACGCAGCAATTCAAAATATGGCTCCCGCTTGGCAACCGCTGCCGCAACTTCCTGCCAGCTGTTCGTTGCCCACTTGTGATCGCCCCAAACCGGTTCGCGCCACACGACCAACATCGTTCCGGGTGCCACCATGAGACCGGCGAGACTATTGGTTGTCAGAACATCGGGCGGTAAGGCTTTCAGCCGGGCGGAGACGGAAGCCAGAGTGACGGCGCCATTGCTTTCCGGCGGCAATCGCGGCGGAACCAGCTTCAGAAGCTCGAGCGTCTCGCCGCGGGAACGCAATTCGGCTCGATAACGTTCCGCCCCGTTCTTTGCCTGAAGAGCGCCGTTGAAGAAACCGAGCGCAGCCAGGAGCACGAGAGCGCCGATAACCGCCAGCGATTTCAGCCACCAATGTCGGAAGAGCTTCATTGGGAGTTGGCCGGCCTCATATCGTCCGGCGCCACGGCTGTTGTTGTCATCTCAGCTCTGACAAAACCACCGCCGTTTCGTCATGCTGTTCTCGCAGCACCGCCAGGGACTTGCAGGCGAAACGCCCCGTGGATCACCACTTTCGCATTCGAATAGCGGAAGTCGAATTCGCCTTTCGCGTTTAATGCACCAGCCGCGTGGCCATCGCGTAAATGATCAGCAGCAGCAGGATCACGCCGAGGCCGAAGAAGAAGTAGCCAAACGAGCGGGCGATGCTTTTCCAGTTTTCCCATTCGTCCTTCACGCGATGCTGGTCCAACCGGCCTTCCGCGACCAATCGGTCATACCAGCGTTTGCGTTCGTGCAGCATCTCCGCCTTTGAGACGCGACCGGAGAAAATCACCGTGTCCATCGGGAACTTCTCGATGCGGAAATGCGTGTTGAAGAAGTGAATTGAAAAGATGAAGCCTGCCGCCAGCAGCGCTTCGTCCGAGTGAATGATCAACGCGACGTTGATGATCCAGCCCGGCATGAACTGCGTGAAGAATTCCGGGAACCACAGGATCATTCCCGACGAGCCAATGATGAACACGCCCCAGAACACGGCGAAGTAATCGAACTTCTCCCAGTACGTCCAACGATCGAACTGCGGCTTCTCGCCCTTGCCGAAGAACCATTTGTTATGTGCGACAAAATCCTTCCAGTCCTGGATGGTCGGCATCATCGAATCAGGCCCGAACAACACCGCCACGAGACGCTTCAAGTGGAACTTTCCGGTCTGTGGATCGCGCACTTTGTTGCGGCCCTTCCATGCCTTTCCAATCAGCGAGGCCACATGCAATCCGAAGTAGAGGAACGTAACCACCGCGCCAAACCTATGCAGCGTGCGCGCCGTTTCCGCGCTGCCGATCACGTCAAACAATGCCTTCGCCCAGTCCGTGTAATAAAACTTCAGCGGCATTCCGGTGATCACCAGCAGCAGGAAGCTGGAAACGACCAGGAAGTGCAGGAAGCGTTCGAATGGCACAAACCGCGTGAACCATTCGTCATCGGTTTGGGTCTTCGCCT
>CAMLLE010000604.1 GCA_946480555.1 uncultured Verrucomicrobia subdivision 3 bacterium | reverse complement strand
AGCAATTTCGCGGCGGCGTCCGCGGGTGGGGGATCGATGCGCCGGGCGGATAACGCCAGGCCACGGAATCTCGAAAGTTCGGCGGCGACCACGCGCTTCTGGGTAGAGTCAAACATCACGCGCAGTTCGACTTGAATGTCGGCAGCGAACAGCTCGTGCAACCATTCCGGCTGGATGGCCGTGGCGAGCGACAGGATCGTGTTCACTTCCTTGTCCTTGCCTTCGACTTCACGCACTTCCGCGGCGACGAACAACTGGCTGTGTTGCACGGCGCTTTCGCGCGCCAGAACTCCGCGACGGCCGTGGACGAGTTCGCAGCGCAACGTGCCTTGATCCAGCCGGTGCGCGACGCGATCGGAAAAC
Organism: uncultured Verrucomicrobia subdivision 3 bacterium; assembly: GCA_946480555.1. Next base: position 2,346 of record CAMLLE010000604.1, on the reverse strand, counting down.
CCGATGAGCACGCACTTCTGCAATGCCTCGTCCTTCACTTCGCGGGCCTGCACATCGAGCCCCTCTTTTTGCGCGATGCGGAGGAAATGTTCGAGCAACGGGCCAACTTGGCGGGCGGTCACGGCGTGGATGCCCAGCTTGCGGCAGGCGTCGATGCGGAACTGGTTGTTCACCGCGTAATTCCAGGCGCGCATGAGAATCCAGAAATCGGAAGTCGCTTTTTCGCCGAGCAAATCCTCGCGCAACTGGTACGTGGCTTTGTCCACGCCACGCAGCAGGAGATCGCGGCCCTGCGTGAGTGCTGCGACGAGTGCGGCCTGGTAAACGCAGCCGTATTCCTGCGCCGCCAGCAGCATGCGCGAGTAGCGCGGATGCACCGGAAATGCGAGCATCTTGCGCCCGATCGGGGTGATCTGAAGCGGCGGGCTGTGACCGTCGCTGGTGGTTTTGGAGGACTCCTGGGATTCGTTCTCGGAAGGCTGGCGATCACCGGCCGCCGCAACCGGCTTGAGCGCGCCGAGGTCGGTCAGCAGTTCTTCCGCGTGCGCGAGGCTTTGTTCATCGGGCGGCTCCAGCCAGCGAAATTTGCGGAGGTCTTCCACTCCGGCAGCTTTCAAAGTCAGAACCACTTCCGCGAGGTCGAGCCGTTTGATCTCCGGCAGTTCCTGCGCGGCGCGATGCGAATGTTCATCGCGCGACCAGAGCCGCATGCAGGTGCCGGGCGCAGTGCGGCCCGCGCGGCCGGCGCGTTGATCGGCGGAGGATTGGCTGATCTTCTCCACGAGCAACGTATTGATGCCGCGGTAAGCGTCGTATCGAGGAATGCGCGCGAGGCCGGAATCGATCACCAGTCGGACGCCGTCAATCGTGAGCGACGTTTCCGCCACGTTGGTGGAAACCACCACCTTTGGCTGGCGGTAGCGCGCGACGGCAGCGTCCTGATCCTTGGGCGAAAGTTCGCCGTGCAAGGGCAGCAGAATGAACCCGCGCGATTCATCGGTGTGCCGGACCGCTTCGATGGTTTGAAAAATCTCAAAGCTGCCCGGCATGAACACGAGCACATCGCCCGTCCCGCCAGAACGAACGTAACGGCTGAACGCGTCGGCTGCTTGATCCCAGATCGGGCGTTTGTCCGTGTAGCTGGGGTCGGTGGCGTATTTGATTTCGACCGGGAACGTGCGGCCGGAGGAAGTCAGCACTGCGCATGGTGCGCGGCTGATTGTAGATTGTGGATTGCGGATTGCGGGACTGGTTTTGGAGAAGTAATCCGCCAGCAAATCCGCATCGAGCGTGGCGGACATCACCGCAAGTTTCAGGTCGGGGCGTTGCGATTCCTGCACGTCCAGGGCGCGCGCCAGCGTGATGTCGCCGTAGAGATGGCGTTCGTGAAATTCATCGAAGAGCAGGGCGGCCACGCCTTTCAGGCCGGGATCATCAATCATCTGGCGCAGCAAGACGCCCTCGGTGACGAAACGGATCCTGGTTTCTCGCGAGGTGACGTTCTCGAATCGGATTTGATAACCAACTTCGCGGCCCAGTTGAACACCCAGTTCCTCCGCCACGCGCGTTGCGAGCAATCGCGCGGCGAGCCGGCGGGGTTGCAGAATTACGACCTGACCCTGATCGAGCAGACCCGATTGCAGGAGCATCTGGGGCACCTGCGTGGTTTTGCCAGAACCGGTGGGCGCGGAGAGAATCAGTCGATTCCCGGTGCGCAGGGCATCGACGATCTGCGAATGGATTTCCCAGATGGGAAGGGAAGTTTCTGGCACGGGAGGCGGACTTCAGATGCGAATGTGACGCAGGATCAGCGCGAGCAGTGTCACCACCAGCATCATTCCAGCCGGCATGAACTTCTTTGTCTTCGCCAGCCGCATTCCGAATACGATCAGGAGAAGGGCGAGCAGGATGTCCGCGACGTAGGCCTGAAAGATGATCCCAAGCGCGCAAAGACTGAGCAGCGCTGCAAAGACCACAGACATGATCAGCGATACCTGGCTCTTGCCTTTGAGGAAGCCGATCAGCCCGCCAATCACGAGCAGCACGATATAAATCCAGAGAACCGTCTGGGCAAATTGTTGCATGGCGCGCAGGTTGCCTCAGCCGGGCAGCACGTCCAAGCTCAGAATTTCCCCGGCCTCACATTCGACCGTGACTTCGAACGGGCGGCAGCAAACCTCGCAATCGCTGGTGAACCGCTGGCTGGACTGGTCGGTGTCGATCATCACCGTCGATTCCTGGCCGCAGAACGGGCACTGGATGGATTCGGGAACTTCCATGCGCGGCAGTGTATCGAAATTTGTTTCGCGGAAGAAGTGCTGAACCGGACAACAGAAAGGGCACGCT
>CAMLLE010000603.1 GCA_946480555.1 uncultured Verrucomicrobia subdivision 3 bacterium | reverse complement strand
CAGCCGAGCGAAGGAGTCTGCTCAATCGCGGACGGCTTCGCGGTTTCGTCGGTGCCATCATAAGCGGTGTGGATGTCCGCCGCCGCGTTGACGTGTGTCGTATCGCAGAGCAGGTCGATTTGCTGCGCGGCAACGGGAGCGCGGCTGGAAAGCGTGATGCCGAGCGCGACAAGGTCGAACACAAACACGGCGAAGCACCACATGAGCAGTGCCACGACGAGGGCCTGCACGCGCGTGCGGCTGAAGGTGGAAATCGTCAGCCCGGTGCCGAGAAATAAGACGCCGAGGATGAGGCCGGAAACGGCGAGTCGGAGAAACGGAGCCACGGCGTTGTCTTTGGCCGCAAAGCCGATCGCGGCCCCAGCGATGATGAAGCCAAGCACCAGCGGCACTGAAAGCGTCAGAACGCCGCCCAGGAACTTGCCCAGCAACAGTCGGGCGCGACTCACGCCGCCCGCAAGAATCAATCGCAAGGTGCGCTCTTCGCTTTCACTGACCATCAGATCGTGCCCGAGCAGGAGGCCGAGCAGCGGCACGAGGTATTGCACCAGGTTCAACAGGCTCAACACTGTGCGTTCATAACCTTGCACGCCGATGCGCCCGACCTGAATCAATCCAAGAAAGCTGGTCAGGCCGATTGCACCGAGCCAGACCAGCACGCATGCGATCACCCAGCCGGAACGAAACCGGTCGCTGAATTCCTTGGCGGCAATTATCCGAATCGAGCGAAGGGCCGCCAGGGAATCGGCCCAACGGGCCAACGGCAGGTAGTCACGCGTGGAGCGCAGCGGAACCCGTGGATTCGATTCGTTCGATTCTCCCCGTCCTGAAAGTGGCGGCGGACTCCCGTCGCCCGCTTCGGGGCGAAGTACATTTCCCTTGTTCCTTCCCACGGGTTTCGCTGCGGTCCACCCGTGGCCACCTGCTTTCCAGTCCTTCGGACTTCCAGACGGCGAAAGCGATCCTGCGGTCGTTTCGCAATTCATACCAAAACCTCCACTGACCTGTTCGCCCGTGCGATGCGGTGATAAATGTCCTCCAACGATTCCAGTTCCGGATGTTGCATCCTCAATTCGCTGAGCGTTCCGAAATTCGCCAGCCTGCCCTGGAGCAGAACTGCCACGTGCGTCGCCAGCGGCTCAACCGCCGACATCGTGTGCGTGGAAACGAGCAGTGTCGCGCCGCGTTCGTTTTCCTCCCGCAGGATGGTTTGAAGTGTTTCGAGCAGGGCGGGATCGAGACCGTTGAACGGTTCGTCCAGCACGAGCAATTCCGGCTGGCCGCACAGCGCGATCGCAAGTCCGAGCCGCTGGAGCATTCCTTTCGAGAGCGCCCGCGCTTTCCGGTCCTGAACTTGATGCAGGCCGACGCGCCGCAGTTGCGTTTCCACTTCAGCGCCGTTGAAGCCCTTCAACTGCGCGAAAAACTCGGCGTTCTCCCGAACTGTGCGCTGCGGATACAGCGCCACACGTTCCGCTGCGTAACCGAACTGCGCGCGATCTGCATTCGTGATGACCGCGCCATTCAATTGAATGCTGCCGCGCGTGGGCCTCGTCAGCCCGAGCAGGCAGCCGAACAAGGTGGATTTCCCTGCGCCGTTTGGTCCAAGCACGGCAATGACGCTGCCGCGCGGGACATCGATGGAGACGTCCTCCAGCGCGTGTTCTGCGGCGTAATGCTTGGTGAGTTCTGAAAGTTGGAGATAGGCAGTCATTGCAGCGGAGCGGCCGCTCTGGTGAGCGCCGCTGTTCTTTCCGGAAAACGGCGGCGCTCGCCAGAGACGCCGCTACGGGAACTGGGTTCGATCATCGGCGCCAGGTCCGTCACTCCCGCCGTATCCGTCAACGGCATCAGTTCCTCGCCTTTGCGCAGTACCGCCACGGCCGGGCTGAGTGCGAAGACACGTGCTTCGGGATGCCGGTCCACGATGTACCCGAACACGTCAGTCTCGTGATACGGCGTGTCGCCAATGCCGTCGTGATTGCGGTCGCTGCCCGTGTAGTCGCTCCAGTAGTTGCCACGGTTCTTCTCGGAAAAGCTGTTCGGACCCTTCCGGCCCAGTTCTGTCTCGAAGGGCGGCTGCCAGACTTGATCGGAATTCCGCAGGAATGCATTTCCGACAAAGACATTTTGCTCGGAACAATTGCTGAGATATACCCCGATGTCATTCGTCGCGATCAGGTTTCCCTCAAAGCGATTCTGCGTCGCCTGCTGGATGAAGAATCCGCGGTTGTGGCCTGCAATCACGTTGTTCGAGATGCGCGACGCATCGAGCTGCTTGAAGACCATTCCGTGCCTGCGGTTCGCGGACACCAGGTTGCCCTGCACGAGCGAGCCGCGGCTGAACATGAGCGTCGCGCCGACCGTGTTGCGCGTGAGCGAATTCGTCAGCAGCCGGTTCTGATGCGAATACATGTAGTGAATGCCGAAGCGCGTGTCCCAAATGCGGTTCCCGGCGATGACATTGTCGTCGGCGTAGGAGAAATACATCCCGTCGCGCTTGTCGTGAATCGAGTTGCCGAGGAGATGATTTCGTTTGGTTTTCCAGAGATGAATGCCGTTGCCGCGCGCGGCGGATGCGAGATTCGCGCGACCGGAAATCTCGTTTGCTTCGATCCGGCAATCGTTCACGCCGCGGATGTAGATTCCGAACGCGTCGTTCTCAATCCGGCAATCGCGAACCACGGCGCGCGCTCCGGAAATCATCACGCC
>CAMLLE010000602.1 GCA_946480555.1 uncultured Verrucomicrobia subdivision 3 bacterium | reverse complement strand
CTTCGACGCCATGCAACTTATCAAGATCATCCCTGTCACCGTGGCTTCCGCTTCGGCATCGGGCGACGTGGCGATTTCCTGGCAATCCTTCGGCGGCGCCAGCTACCAGGTTGTTTACAAGGAGAACATCAACGACCCCACCTGGACACCGGTGGGTCCCGTCGTGAATGGCGATGGCACCGTGAAGTCGGCGTCCTTCCCCGCTTCCGACGCCAATGGATTCTACGCCGTGCAGACATTCTGATTGGACTACAGGCCCGGTCAATCTGGCCGGGCCTTCTCTGGAGTTCTTATGAAAATGGTTTCTCGTTCCCCTCGCCGGGCTTTCACGTTGATCGAACTGCTGGTGGTAATTGCGATCATCGCCATTCTCGCTGCCATGCTGCTGCCGGCGTTGAGCAAGGCGAAAGCGAAGGCGCATGGCATCGCCTGCTTGAACAACTTGAAGCAACTGCAGGTCGCGTGGCTGATGTACTCCGGCGACAACGACGACAAAATCGTCCGGAACAATGAAGGAACGCCCGTGACCTTCCCCAACGATCCAGAAGGCAAACCGGGCGGTTCCAAATCTTCATGGGCACTTGGCACCATCGCTTCGCTTCCGGCCGCAACAAACCATCTGCTGATTCAGAACGGACTGCTTTTCCCCTACGTGAACAATGTGAACGTTTACAAGTGCCCGGCGGACCGGCTGGAGCGCGGCGGTGCGCCCGTGGTGCGCAGCATGTCCATGAGCTGCTGGATGGGTCCGAGCCGGGATTGGAACACCGTGAAAGGCTACAGCGGCGCCAATGCCTGGCGCGTGTTTCGCAAGCAAACGCAAATCACTTCCGCCGCCCATACGTGGGTGTTCATTGACGAAAACTCGCTGCGCTTGAACGACGGCTATTTCGCCTGCGATCCGAACACATCGATCTGGGAAGACATCCCGGCCAGTTACCATAACGGCGCGGGCGGCGTCTCATTCGCTGATGGCCATGCGGAGATCAAGCGTTGGAACGACCGGGGCGTGTTGAATCCGCCCGCCAGCGGAACCGTGACGCGCGATGCCGGCTCTTCCGACCTGCCATGGCTCCAGGAACGCAGCACAGTAAAATGACGGTGCGGGCCGCTGGCCCGCGCATCTCCGCAAAGCCACACCGCCCTGAACTTTGCCCAGCCCATGATTAATCCTTTGAAAACCAAACTCGCGCCCGCTTCTTTGTTGATCACCGCCATCGGCTGTCTCACAGCCGAGCTTGCCACCGGGGCCCCGGTTCCAGACTCCCGTGTCCAATCGTTGCTCGCCCAGATGACGCTGGAGGAAAAGATTGGCCAGATGACCCAGGTGGATTCTGACGCGCTGAAGGACAAATCGCACATCGAGAAGTACGCGCTCGGCTCCGTGCTCAGCGGCGGCGGATCGGATCCCACGGACAACCTGCCCCAAGGCTGGTTGAAGCTCGCGAATGATTGCCAGTTCTGGTCACAGAAGACGCGCCTGCGTATTCCTCTGCTGTATGGAGTCGATGCCGTTCACGGTCACAACAACGTGATCGGCGCCACGATTTTTCCGCACAACATCGGGCTGGGTGCGACGCGCAATGCCGCCTTGGTGGAACAGGCGGCGCGCGCAACGGCAAAGGAAGTCGCCGGAACGGGAATCAACTGGACCTTCGCGCCTTGCGTGGCGGTGGCTCAGGATCCGCGCTGGGGCCGGACATACGAAAGCTTCTCGGATTCGCCAGAAGTTGCGGCCGAACTTGGCCTGGCTGCGGTAAGGGGATTTCAAGGGAACTACACGCAGCCAGGTTCTGTCCTTGCCTGCATCAAACATTACGTTGCCGATGGCGGCACGCGCGGTGGAATCGATCAGGGCGACACCGTGCTGGATGAAGCAACGCTCCGCAAAATTCACCTCGCGCCGTACCTGCCATCGATCAAGGCGGGTGCCAGTTCCGTCATGGCGTCGTTCAGCAGCTGGAACGGCAAGAAAATGCACGGTCATAAATACCTGCTCACCGATGTGCTCAAAGGCGAGCTTGGCTTCAAGGGATTCGTGGTTTCGGACTGGGCGGCGATCGATCAACTGCCATTTGATTACAAGGGCTGCATCGAAGCTTCCATCAACGCCGGTCTCGACATGGTGATGATCCCTTACGGCCCCGGTCAGCCAAACAACTACGTCGAGTTCGTCACCAAGCTGAAGGAACTCGTCAACGAAGGCCGCGTGCCGATGGCGCGCATCGATGACGCCGTGAGCCGCATTCTTGGTGCGAAGTTTGAAGCGGGATTGTTCGAGAACAAGCCGGCGGACCCCTCGCTCACAAGTTCGATCGGTTGCGCCGAGCACCGCGAGATCGCGCGCCAATGCGTCCGCGAATCCCTTGTTCTATTGAAGAATGAAAACGCCGCGCTGCCGCTCCGAAAGGAGATGAAGCGTCTGATTGTGGTTGGCAAAGCGGCGGATGACCTCGGCATCCAATGCGGCGGATGGACGATCAGCTGGCAGGGCGACACTGGCGCAGTGACCCGGGGCACGACGCTGTTGCAGGCCATTCGGAAATCCGCGGGCTCAAACACCACCGTTGCCTTCTCGGCCGATGGAAATGATCTCGGAACCGCCGATGCGATCGTGGTGGCGATTGGCGAACAACCTTACGCGGAAGGAAAGGGCGATCGCGCCGACCTGAAGCTGCCGTCGAATGACCTCGCCCTCGTTGCGAAAGCGAAGGCCAGCGGC
>CAMLLE010000601.1 GCA_946480555.1 uncultured Verrucomicrobia subdivision 3 bacterium | reverse complement strand
AGCCGTGGCGCAGGCCGTCCAGGCTCAGCGCGAAGTAGCGGTTCCAGAAGAGGTCGATGGACGTGAACTGAAGAAGGAATACGAGCCAGTTAAGCACCAGTAACGTCGTGGTTGCTGACCAGGTCAGTTCGCCGGACGGTTGCCGCATGTAATAACGATCTGCCAAACCCATGCGCTCCGAAAGTAGTCGTGAGAGCACGGATTTTCAACGGAGTTGTAGAAAAAGGGAAAAGCGGAAAGCGGAAAGCGAGAAAGCGGGGAACGATGACCGAACGGGAAAGGAAGACTTCGAAATTGCCGCAACCGCGCGGCCACGCCAGGTTTCCGCTTTCCCGCTTTCTCGATTTCCGCTTTTCAGCCCCGCTTTTCAGTCCGGGTTTTCCTTCAGCCAGTCGTTCATTTTCTTCTGCCAGACGGCTTTGTCGCGGGGCATGTCCTCTTCCGGTTCTAGGTAAAGTTCCAGAATTTCCCGAGCTTCCTCGGCTTTTGGATGGTCCGGCGTGAACGCAATGTCCAGAAACGCCGGCAGCTTGGTCGCATTCGGACGGTTCAGAAGATCGGCAAGCAGCGTGTCGAGCACTTCCTCCGGCAGTTTGGGATCGAGCGCCAGTTTGCCGAGCTGCGTGTAATTCTCGTCTTCAACGAGATTTGAAAGATGCCGCGCCACCTCGTCCTGGCCTTCGGCTGGCAGCGTCGGAAACATCGCGAACAACTGCTGCACTTTGTTTGTGTCGTCGTCTTCTGAGCCGAGAATCACGTCGAGCCGATCCTCCCAATTCGTGGAAACGAGGGCGGAGTCAGCCGGATCTTCCTCGACGGGCACCTCAACCGTGCTGGACATCTGCGGCGGACGCTCAATCGGACGGACCGTGTGGCGAGGTTCCGACACCCGCGGCGTGGGTATGGTCGCGGGTTCGGTCGAGCTGGCGGTCGTGGGCGGTGTCACCGGCGGCGGTGGAACGGGGGCGGAACGGGTGGCGAGCCAGCCGACGCCCAAACCCAAGCCAACTACGGCCAGGAAAACTGCCAACCAAGTCAATGCTTTCGATCGGTCCATATCAAATTCTGTGCTTCAGACGTTGAACTGAAGCTCGTGCAACCTCTGATAAACCCCGCCGCGCGCGAGAAGTTCCGCGTGCGTGCCGGTTTCCACGATCCGCCCTTCCTGCATCACCACGATGAGGTCCGCTTTCTGAACGGTGGACAGCCGGTGTGCAATGCACAAGGTGGTGCGGCCTTCCATCAGCTTTTCCAGTTCGGCCTGCACCACGCGTTCGGATTCCGAGTCCAGCGCGCTGGTGGCTTCATCCAGCACCAGGATGGGCGCATTCTTCAAAATCGCCCGCGCAATCGCAATGCGCTGCCGCTGGCCGCCCGAAACGTTGATTCCCTTTTCGCCGACGATTGCATCATAGCCTTCCGGCTTCTGCACGATGAATTCATGGGCGTTCGCCGCGCGGGCAGCGGCTTCCACTTCGGCAGCGGTGGCTTCCGGGCGGCCCAGCGCGATGTTCCGGCGGATGGTGTCGTGAAACAGAATGGTCTCCTGCGTCACGAGCGCAATCTGCCGGCGCAAATCGACGGTCGAGACATCGCGAATGTTGACGCCGCCAATCTTCACCGCGCCTTGCTCCGGATCATAAAAGCGCAACAGCAGATTCGTCATCGTGGTCTTGCCGGACCCGCTGCTGCCGACGAGCGCCACCATTTGCCCGGCTTTCACCGTGAGATTCACGCCGCGCAGCACAGGTTTTTCGCCGTAGGAGAAATGAATGTTCTCGAAGTGGATGTCGGCCGCGCGGGCGTTGAGCGGAACGGGGTTGGCCGGTTCCACAATGTCGCTTTTGGTGTCGAGCAGTTCGAAGACGCGTTCGCTGGCGGCGCGGGCCTGGTTGAGCTGATTGTGCAGGCGCGTCAGCGATTTGATCGGTTGATACATCAGCACGATGGATCCGATGAATGCGACGAAATCGCCAACCTTGGGTGGGTGTTCGGAAAGAACGGTGGCGTAGAGCAACACCAGGGCGATTCCGACGCCGCCCAGAAACTCCGTGGTCTGGCTGGGCAATTCATTGGCGCGCACGACGCGCATGACCTGCCCAACGAATTTGCGCGTGGTCGCCTTGAACTGGTCCACCACAGCAGATTCCAGGTTGTATGCCTTCACGATGCGGGTGCCGGTGAAGGAGTCGTGCATCAAAGTGGCGAGGTCAGAGACGTGCGTCTGGATCGCCTTGGCGGATTTGCGGACCCGGCGCGCATAAATCGAGATCGGGATCAGGCAAGCGGGCAGCACAATCATTGAGATCAGTGTCAGCACGCGAAGTTCCTTGTTCAGCATCAGCACCGTCAGCAGAGAAATGATTGTGATTGGATCCTTGACCATCGATGCGATCGAGGCGCCCATGATGCCGTAAAGCGTGTGCGTGTCATGATTGATGCGGGACATCAGGTCACCCGTTTTGGCTTTGTTGAAGAAGGTGAGCGACATCCCCTGGATGTGGCTGAAGAGTTTTGTGCGCACTTCAGCGACCGATCGCGAGGCCGCCCAGTTCGTCATGTAAACGCTCAGGTAGCCGAAAATCGCCCGGACGAGCATCGTGGCGGGGATCAACCCGATGAGGAGGGCCATCCCCAGCTTGGATTGAGGTTTGTCAATTTGCGGGATGGCATTGTTGAGGCGTTCCAGCACCCAGCGCATGATTCCCGTGGCCTTGTCCAGCT
>CAMLLE010000600.1 GCA_946480555.1 uncultured Verrucomicrobia subdivision 3 bacterium | reverse complement strand
GTGGCTGGCATCCGGCGTGGCAGCGTCCCGCCGGACCGGCGAGACGGTTCACGCCACAGTCATGCGCGCACAAGCGGCATTCCGCAAGAGCGGCGTGAGCAAGCGGAATACGTTCGCGGGCGAGCTGTGGGCGTGTGGCTCCGAAGCTTTCAACCACGGATGAACACGGATGGACACGGATTTGTGAAGACACGTTCTCCCATCCAGCGCGAGAATGTACGTCCGAATCTGAAACCCATTCTTCCGCTCCTCCATTCCGAATTAAGGAGTGGGGCGGGGACAGGAGCCGGTCCGCCTTACGGGGTGGAAGACCAGCGTCCGGGCTTCTCAAGAAGCTAGTATTCTGGCTTGGCGCCTTCCAACATCCGTGTCCATCCGTGTTCATCTGTGGTTAAGTCGAATTCCGCCTTACAGTTCCAACCGCGCCATGCGTTCGGATTCCACCACGCGACTGCGCCGGCTCAAGACGCTTCGATGCGTGGCCAGAAAGAAAAGCCAGCCAGCCAATCCGCCGCACAGGAGCGACAACGTGAGAAGCCAGCCGACGCAGAAGAAAATGACGAGGACATTGATCAGCCCGACCACGATCGCAGCCGCGCGCACCGAGACTTCGCCAAACCCGAGCAGGATGATGCGTTCATGGCGATACAGTCGTTCCCACGCCACCAACAAGCCGAAGATGATCGCCGCGCAGGTCGCAACAGGCACATCTGCCTTGGGCATTAAAAAAACAAACGGCAGCGCACCCGCCGCGGCGCAAAGCGAGCAGTAACCCCAGAATCCAACCGAGCTGAAGTTCCGGCCGACGACGTTCACGAGCGTGATCAGCCAGAACAGGGATATGGCCCAGTCCATAATGCCTGCCGGCATGAGGGCGTAGGTGATCAGCCGCCAGACCTGTCCGTGCCAGATCGCGTTCGGATTCAATGTTGCGAAGTCCAGAATGCTCGCCAGCGGCTGGAGCCCCGGGACCAGGCTGATCAGCGCCAGGGGCAAGGTCAACGCGTAGATGATGATCAGCAATCGTGGTCCCAGCGGCATGGAGCCGATCAAGTTTTTCAGGAATCGTTTCATTTGTTTTGTGGTGCGACCGGGTTCTGCACGATGTTCGGCTGCCGTGCTGCGGCAGGGCAGGGCAGGGGCTGAGCTCTGCATTTTCAACTTCCACCAAACAGCCGCCGCAGCCATGAAGTCTTGGATGTGTCTGGCCGCGGTTCCAAACTGACGGAGCGATTCAGCCGTTCGGTGAGTTTCCCGGGCACTGGAGTTTGGGTGGCGTCGAATCGCAGCAACTCTTCCGGGCTGCCAAACATTTTTCCCTGAGCCTCGCCCGTGTGTTGCACGGTGTCGTGCTGCTGTTCTGAGGTGAGCTTGCTCTGCTGTTTCATGTCAGGGGTCCTTTTGGAAATGCGCGGCGAAGGCCTTGCGCGCGCGATGCAGCTTGCCGCGGATGGCGTCGGCGGTCTGATCCGTCAACGCGCCGATCTGTTCGTAGCTGAGTTCTTCATCCGCCACGAGCAGGAGCAGGAGCCGGTATTCCTCGGGCAAGGCGTCGAGAGTTTTTTGAATTCGCTGGCCGAGTTCCTTGGTTTCGAGAACGCGCAAAGGCGAATCTGTCTTCGCCACCGCACCTTCCCACACCGCTTCGTCCGCGTTGCTGAAAATGTGACGGCTTTGCCAGGTTTGCTGAAGGTTGCGGCAGTGATTGATGGCGATGCGATAAAGCCAGGTGCGGACGGTGGATTGACCGCGAAACTGTTCGAAGTGCCGGAAGGCTTTCAGGAAAACGTCGTGCGTGGCGTCCTCCGCCTTCTCGGTATCGCCGAGGAAGCGCAGTGTGAGATAAAAGATCGCCTGGCTGTGTTCCTGATAAACGGCGGCGAACTCTGCAGGCGCGCCGTTGAGGGGCGTCCCCGTCGCATCCATTCGCTCTGCAATCGGCTCGTTCACGAGCGTGTCCATGGCAATTAGACCGGACCACCCGGGGAAAGTCACGTTTTACGATTTCGACGTTCGCGTTTCGCGGTGGATGCCTGGGGATCGAAATCTCGGGTCCGCTCTCGCATCCGAAACGACCGCGGATGGATGCCACGCGAACGCGGAGAGACTGACACCCTCAGCGCACGCCGCTGGGGTGATTCATTCCCATGCAAGTTCCCGTTTCACCCTATTCTATTCTTCGGGCCCGGCAGGCATGTTAAAGCGTAAGTAACTGGTTCGGGAGGACGCGCATGAAGGTCGAACTGATCGAGGATCTTTACTCAGGGCAAATCGCTCGGTTGCACGATGCCGAAAGGCAGCAGAAGACAGCCATGCCCGCGTTGCGTTCAGCCGCAACCACCGGCGAACTTCGCAAAGCGCTGGATTTGCATATCGACCAAAAGCTGATTCAGCTGGAGCGTCTGGAAGAAATCATGTGCCGCCTGCCGGGCCGTCCGCGCGGTGCCGAATCAAAGGCCATGCGCGGAATCATGGCCGAAGCGATGGAATACGTGGGCTCCGGGCTCGAGCCGGATTTGCTGGAAGCGGCCCTCCTGGGTTCACTGCTCTCGGCGGAATCACACGAGATGGCGTGCTACTCGTCGGCGATCGCCCTGGCCAGGCAGCTGGGCCGGTGTCACGAAGCCGATACTTTGAAACGTTCGCTGCACGAGGAGAGCGTGATGAACGACAAGCTCTACGCACTGGCCGAAGTGCTCACGAGCGAAACGGCGGAGAGCGAAC
>CAMLLE010000599.1 GCA_946480555.1 uncultured Verrucomicrobia subdivision 3 bacterium | reverse complement strand
TGCGGATGCACGTAACACTTGCGGCAAACCGCGGGAGTGTTGCCGAGACGTTTCGCGACCGACTCGATCGCCGCCACGACATTCTTCTTCGCCTGCGCCTTCGTATCCCGCTTCGTAAACTCACTCAGCGCCAGCGCAGCCAGCACTGTCCCAGCCCAGGTGCGGAAATCCTTGGCGGTGAAATCCTGCCCGCTGATCTCACGCAAATACGAATTCACATCGTCTGAGCGGATGTCCCGCACGTCACCGGATTCGTTCACAAACTGAAACAGCTCCTGCCCGGGCAAATCCTGGCAGCGCTTCACAATTCTCGCGAGGTGCGGATCGTGAACATCCATATTGTGCCATTTGCCGGATTTCCCCCGGAAATGAAACCGCATCGTATGGCCATTCACCGCCACATGCCTGTCACGCATGGTGGTCAGCCCAAACGATTCGTTCGCCTTCGCGTATTCATCGTTCCCCACCCGGATCAGGCTGACCTCGAGCAGACGCACGACGGTCGCGAGCACTTTCTCGCGCCGCAATCCAGGCCGGCCAATATCCCTCGCGACGCGGGCGCGAATTGCCGGAAGCGACTTCGCGAAGAGAATCATTCGCGCGTACTTGGTTTCATCGCGAATCTCCCGCCAGCGCGAGTGATAGCGGAACTGCTTGCGACCCCGCTGATCCCGGCCCGTCGCCTGCAAATGTCCGTTCGCATCCGGACAAATCCAAACCTCCGTCCACGCCGGCGGAATTGCCAGCGAACGAATGCGCTTGAGCGTTGCCTCATCCGAGATCCCCCGTCCCCTCGCGTCGCGATACGCAAAACCTTTTCCGGATCGCTGTCGCACAATCCCGGGCGCGCTGTCGTTCACATATCGGAGTCCGACAATCTCGGCCGACTTCACAGGGTTCTTCAGCTGCTCGAGATTTTCCGCAACGGCTTCGATCATGAGCTGAAGGCAGTTTGCGCCGGCTGTTCCCGTGTGCAGGGAGCGAGGGCGGTAACCGCCGCAACCGTCTGCTGCAGGCTGGTCACGATTTCATCGGCGGGAATCATGGGCTTGCGTTCGCGCACGAGGTTCGGATCGCCCAGGTTCAGCAGGGCAACGATCACCTTGGACTCTGGCAGTTGCTGCCGCAGGCGGCGCGCGACGTAACGCGCATGCAAGTAACCCAGCGGCGGCACAGCCATAACACAAACGATCGGCACGCGGGTCTGGTTCACCACTTCCACACGCTCTGAAAGCAGCCCAGCCGCGACGGTGCGGGTGGGAATGCCCCGGCGGTTCAGCAATTGCGACAGCATTAAGGCGCTTACTTCGTCCATGTCGTCCCGTGCCGGAATCGCCAGCACACAAGGGCCGCTTTCGTCGCCGATGACCGTCCGCGCGGCTGCAGACAATTTTCCGCGCCCAACATTTGAATCAGTCAGGATGTCGTCTGCGCGATCGGAAATGTCTTCGACGACGAACCGCGCATTCTCGAGAATCGACCGTTCAAGGTCCTTGTCCAGCCGCCCGCGATGCCGGTCCTCTTCGGCAAGAATGAATCCCGGTACAAAGACTTCGTCGTAGAGCTTCGCGAGTGATTTCTTCTGCCGCAGGAATTCCTCGGAGATTTCGGTCGCTTCTTCAATGTCCATCGCGAGCAGCCGTTGATAGAAGCGCTTGTCGGCCGAAAGGACCGGTTGATCGCTGAGCAGGATGCTCAAATATTCCAACGATGGGACGTAACGCCCGATCACCACCACGCAAACGGTGAGCGGGGTTGAAAGGAGCAGTCCGATCGGTCCCCAAAGCCAGGTCCAGAAAATGGCGGCGACCAGGATTGCCATCGGCGAAATCCCGGTGGATCCACCATAAACCAGCGGCTCAAGGAAGTTGATGACGAGCAGATCAATGCCGAAGTAGAGAAGGAAAATCCCGATGGGCTCCCACCAGCCCGGGCTTGTGGCCAGCGACACCGCCGCCGGCATGAGCGCGGCGATCCAGATACCCAGGTAGGGCACGTAACGAAGCAACACCGCAAGCGCGCCCCACAGAACCGGATTTGGCACACCCATCAACACGAGGCCGGTCGCGGAGATGACGCCAAAGAGCAGGTTCAATCCAAGCTGTGCCATCAAGTAGCGGCTCAGCCGGTGCGCGGCGTCATCGAGCGCCTTTGTCGTAAGATGAATCTGGCCAGCACCCATGAGACGAATCAGCCGGTCGCGCAAATCCTCGCGTTGAAACAGCATGAAAATGACGAACACGACGACAATGCCGGCGTGCAACGCGACGCTAATTACGGAACCGAGAATGCCACGGACGGCTTCCAGCGGCGAAAAGGCATTGCGGCGAATCTCCACCGGAACGGGTTTCTGCTCTCCCGGCGTTTCCTTCGGGGGAACTTCCGGTGTCAGCTCTTCGCTGAACTGATGAATCGCGCTCGTCAGGCGATTGATTGTCCCGCTGCTGGATTCACGCACCGACTGGAGCTTTTCGCGGATGGTGTGTTGATATTCCGGCATGCGCCGGGCGAGATCCGTGAATTGAACGACCATTAACCCGGAAGCCACAGTCATCACCGAGAACGCGAACATGACTACCAGGAGCACACTTGGAACACGTGGCAGGCCCCAATGCCGCAACCGCAGCACCATGGGTGCTAGCAGAAAGGCCAGCAAAACCGCCAACGCGAACGGAATGAACACCACTCGCGCGAAATACAGCCCCGCCAATACCAAGCCCAGCGTCAGCAGGGTTG
>CAMLLE010000598.1 GCA_946480555.1 uncultured Verrucomicrobia subdivision 3 bacterium | reverse complement strand
AACCGTGTTGCCGTTAACCTTGAGCGTGATGCCGGTGACGGGAGCGCCGCCGACTACAATCTGCGCGCTGATCGCAGTATTCGTGGACACGCTGGCTGAGCCATCGATGGGAACGATGCCTTGAAAGGCGACGTCCGCGGGAACTGCGAAACCGACGTCCGTGCCCAGCGCGCCGATGACGATGTTGGTGGCCTCACCAGATGACGGCGCATTGCCAACGCGAAAGCGGATATTATCGAAGGTGTTGTTGAGCGACACGGTGAGCGGTGCGTTCGGCTGATTCGCTTCCGTCTGGCTGAAATCCGGATCGAGCCAGATTTTCGCCGTCGCATTTCCATTCGGCAGGTAATCCACTCGCGCCACGAGGGTGTGCCATTCATCCAGCACGACGGTGGTGCTCGGGTTTAATTCCGGTTCGCCTTCCTGTCCGCCGTTCTTGGTATCAACGCTCCAGGTGGTGCGCATCCAGGTTTCGCCAATCAGCAAGCGTTCGTCGTTGCCGTTGAAGAAGTGAATTCCACCGTAACACCCGCCGCCGCCGTTGTCGGGCTCGTCAGCGGTGTTGTGAAACGCCATGCTGAAGCGCAGGAAAAGCGTCCGGCCGGAACTGGCATTGTAATTGGTTCCAATCCACGGATTGCCCGCCGCGTTGAACAGCACGACGTCGATGCCATTGCTCGTTACGACCGGCCCCGGCAAGGTAACCGGCAGCGAAGGGAAGCCCGTGGTGAAACTCCAGGTGTTGGTGAACAACGTTCCATTCATGTCGGCCAGCGTCACCGTCGCCGTGTGAAGCGTGCCAGCGCTGAGCGGCGCCACTGGCGAATAGCGGATCGTCGCAATGCCAGCAGACTGCGTGACGATCGGCGTGACGCTGACGCCATCCACTTTCATTGCAATGGTGTTCGTGTTCACCGCCACGGCTCCATCCACTGCGAGAACACTGATGTTGGTGCGCACGGCGCTGAAGGAACCGGCGGCTGGCGATTGGGAACTGAAGGTCACCGGGTCCGATACGATTTGCAGCATGTCGAATTGAAAATCCTGACCGCCGCCGGAAGTGGTGGTTCCATTGCCGCGGAAGAACGCAACGCGTGCCACGGAACCGGAAATGGTGCCGGTCAACGACGCGCCGGTGGTGAGATTTTGGAAAAGGTAGGTTGTCGCTGAGGTGAGCTTGAAGGAGTAACGGTTGAACTGCTGGTAATTGTAAGCAAAGCCGGTGGCGACGCCGTTGGCCGTGGCAGCATCGGAATAGTGACCGTCCAAATTGTCGCCGCCCACGTGCCAGAAGCTGAATAGCGTGTTGCCGCTCGCGTCTTGCAGAATCACGGCGTTTGTGTTTGGCGCGCCAGCCAGCCCGTTCAACCGTCGGTGAAACGAAAACGCCTGACCGACGATGAGAGGCGAATTGAACGGTCGAATCGCGAGGGTGCGGCTGTTGATGGTCTCATTCCAGATTCCGAAGGATTCTCCGCTCGGCCCGTTGTTCTGGATGAAATGGCCGCCGTTTCCAGTCACCGAAATGGACCACGGCCCAAAACCGAATCCGCCGTTCTGGCCGCTCTCAAATGAACTGTCGTAAGCGGCATCCGTTGCGACATCGAAGGCGTTGGTCGTCTGCGCCCCGGTCTGCTGCGCGGCCAGAGTGAGCAATGCGCACAGCCACAGGCCAACGTGGAGGATTCTCTTTAAAAAGCCCGGTGGTTGCTCGAGGCATGAAGGAGTATTCATAGGGTGTTTGCAGTCTGATCCGTGAGTGTTTGCTTAAGGTTGCAGTTGTGCGCCGGTGCGGCAGGCGTGACCACACGTGGCATACCCGCCGAGAATAAATCCGCCAGGCGCTTCAACAATACCCGCAATCAGGGGTATTCAACCCAACCCCCGCTTAATCCCCATCGCTCCTCCCCGTAATCATAATCTTAATCGTAATCCCGCTCGTAATCCTGTTTGCAGTTGATCCAACGCAAAGACGCCAAACTCCGAGAGATCAAACAACGAAGGAACGAAGCAACGAAGGCTGCAAGCATGCTCAGCCATGGGAAGCTGATTTGGGTATCGGATGTCTCCCTCACGTATTGGCTTTTTTCTTCGTTCCTTGGTTGTTTTTCGATTCCGGCTTCCGGCTTTGTTTGAGGTTCCGCTGCCCGTGTATTCGCGTTGCAGCAGTAGCGGAACGTGGGCTACTTCGGCTTGTTCGAATTCGGGAAACCGAGCGGAAATTGCCCGAGGTATTTCGCCGTCGCTTCGCCGCGCGAATGCACATGCAGCTTGGCGTAGATGTGCTTCACGTTCATGCGGATCGTTTCGATGCTCAACGACAGCTGGCTCGCGATCTCTTTCGACGACGCGCCCTTGGCCATGAGATCCAGCACCTGCTGCTCGCGTGGCGAGAGCGTCGCGACGTCCGATTTCTTTTCGCCCGCCTGATGGAAGTGCGCCACGATCTTGCGCGCGATGCTGCTGGACATCGGCGCACCGCCCTCGCGCATCTGGCGGATGGCGTCCACCAGTTCCTGGGTCGTGGTGCGTTTCAGCAAATACCCGCTCGCGCCGGCCAGCAGCGAGTTGAAGATTTTTTCGCTCTCTTCATACACCGTGAGCATCAGGCACTGGGCTTTTGGAACGATGCTTCGCAATTGCCGCACACATTCCACGCCGTCCATGCCAGGCAGATTGATGTCCACGATGACGACGTCCGGCTGGTCACTGGCGATTCCGCGCAGCGCCTGCTCCG
>CAMLLE010000597.1 GCA_946480555.1 uncultured Verrucomicrobia subdivision 3 bacterium | reverse complement strand
CACCTGCTGCTGTCGGCTGATTATTCGCAAATTGAGCTGCGCATCATTGCCGCGCTGAGCCGCGAGGCGGGGTTGCTCGAAGCGTTTCGCACCGGGGTGGATGTTCACACGGCAACCGCGGCGCGGGTTTACGGTGTGGCGCTACCGGATGTAACGGCTGAAATGCGCCGCAAGGCCAAGATGGTGAACTACGGGATTGCCTACGGGATTTCGGCATTCGGCCTGGCGCAGCGACTGAACATTCCACGACGCGAAGGGGCGGAGATCATCGAGCAATATTTCGCGCAGTTCTCCGGCATTCGTGAGTTCATGGATCGCACGATCGAGTTCTGCCGGAAGAATGGTTATGTGGAAACCGTGACTGGGCGCCGCCGTTATCTGCGCGACATCCGTTCGTCAAACGCCACAGTCCGTTCGGCTGCGGAGCGGAATGCCATCAATGCGCCAATCCAGGGCACCGCGGCGGACATGATCAAGATCGCGATGATCCGCATCCAGTCGGAGCTGTGCCGCCGAAAGCTTCGCACGCGAATGCTGCTGCAAGTTCACGACGAACTGGTCTTCGATCTCTACAAGCCGGAACAAAGCGACGTTCTGCCGCTCGTAAAGGAGCTTATGGCCAGCGCCATTCCGCTCGAGGTGCCGATCGAAGTCGAAGCGGGCGTCGGCGAAACGTGGCTTGCGGCGCATTGAACGTGCGTAGCCGAGTCTCTGGCGAGCGCCGCCGTATTTGATCATTCAACTTCCGCTTGGAAGCGTTCGGCGGTGGCTTCATATTCCGCGCATGGACAAATCCCAGGTGGCGGAAATCCTGAACAGCATTGGCACGTTGCTGGAATTGAAAGGCGAGAATCCGTTCAAAACGCGCGCGTACTTCAATGGCGCGCGAACAGTCGAGACGTTGAACGAGCCGTTGGAGCAGCTCGTAAAGGAAGATCGTCTGGGCGCGATCAACGGCATCGGTGAGGCGCTGCAAAAGAAAATCGCCGAACTCGTGACGACTGGAAAGCTGGCTTACTACGAGGATTTGAAGGCGTCCGTTCCGCCGGGATTGCTGGACATGATGCAGGTGCCGGGCGTCGGGCCGAAAAAGATCAAGGCGCTTTACGAGCAACTGGGAATCGATTCAGTCGAGAAACTGGAAGCGGCGTGTCGCGATGGGCGCGTCGGGAAGTTGAAAGGCTTCGGCGAGAAGACAGCGTTGAACATCTGCGCCGGCATTGAGCGGCGCCGTTCCTATGCATCGAAGTTCCTGCTGGGCGATGCATTGCTCGTGGCTGAGCCGATCCTTGATGACCTGCGATCGCATCCGGACGTGACACGCTGCAGCACGGCGGGAAGCTTGCGGCGCAGCAAGGAAGTGATCGGCGATATTGATTTTTTGGTTTCATCGCGCAACGCCGCGGCGGTGATCGACTATTTCACCACGCTTCCCGGTTTGTTGAACGTGATGGCGAAGGGCGAGACGAAAGCGAGTGTGGTTTTGCCGGGCGGCATTCAGGCGGACCTGCGTGTGGTGAGCGACTCGGAATTTCCATTCGCGCTGATGTATTTCACCGGCAGCAAGGAGCACAACATCGTGATGCGCCAGCGGGCGATCGAGCGCGGGTTGCGGCTGAACGAATACGGCTTGTTCCGCTCGAAGGAAGAGACGCGCGATCCGAAGTTGCTCGTGACGTGTCACACGGAAGAGGAAGTCTTCCAGGAACTGGGATTGCATTTCGTGCCGCCGGAATTGAGGGAGGATTGCGGCGAGTTCGCGGTTGCCGAGAAGGAACCGTTTCCACGGCTGATCCAATGGAGCGACATCAAAGGTTCGTTGCACAATCACTCGAACTGGAGCGACGGCTTGATGACCTTGGATCAAATTGCGAAAGCGATGATCGAAATGGGATTATCGTATTGGGCAATCACCGATCACTCGAAATCTTCCTTCCAGGCAAACGGCCTTGATGCGGAGCGCTTGCGCAAACAGATCAAGGAAGTCAAAGCCGTGAACGAACGGCTGGCGAATGAAGGAATCGATTTCCGCCTGTTGACCGGAACTGAGGTGGACATCCTTGCGGAAGGACGGCTCGATTTTCCGGATGATGTGCTGGCGGAGCTCGATGTCGTAATTGCCAGCGCGCATCAGCGGCTGGCAATCGATGAAGCGGCGAACACAAAGCGCATCATCCGTGCGGCAGAAAATAAATACGTCCACATGCTCGGGCATCTCACCGGGCGGCTGCTGCTCGAACGCGAACCGCAGAAGGTAAACGTCCAGGCGGTGATCGATGCATGTGCCGAGACGGGCACGTGGATCGAATTGAACGCGTCGCCAGACCGGTTGGATATGGATTGGCGGCACTGGGCCTACGCGAAGAGCAAGGGTGTGAAGTGCGTCATTAACTGCGATTGCCATCGCTTCGAGCATGTTGGCTTTCTCCGGCTCGGTGCGGACGTTGCGCGCAAGGGCGGTCTGACAAAGGCGGATGTAATCAACACGTTGTCGCTGGAAAAGCTTTCGAAGGAATTACGACGGAAGCGAATGTGAGCTGGCCTCCCATCGCCGGCGGCAATTCCCATTTTGCGGAACGCGGCTGTGCCCGAAGCATCAGCCGCAGCATGCAGTTCTACGCGGATATCTTCATCGGCCGACCTTGCAGCGGTCACGAGCCTGGCGCTTCATTGCAGGCATTCCCGTCTAGATTCTGGTCAAGCTTCGCGGCCATCCGCCGATAGGCATGCGTAGCCTGAATGTGTT
>CAMLLE010000596.1 GCA_946480555.1 uncultured Verrucomicrobia subdivision 3 bacterium | reverse complement strand
ACTGGCGGCAATCGCGGATTGGGAATGAGAAGTTCTTTGGCGCTGTACTGCCGCACAATTCAGATCCCAACAGCCGCACGTTCAAAGAGGTTTGCCAGATTGGTGAGGAAATCAAATTGCTGGCTCCGGCATTGAAGGACACGAAGGTGGTCGCGGAAGCGTGCATTCTCTATTCGCACGACAACGATTGGGTGCTGCAGCAGTCCATGCAGCCGAACCGCCATTTCAACCTGCGCGAACACATTCAACTCATCTACAATGCGCTGCACGACCGGAACATCACGGTGGATTTCGCGCGTCCGAGCGAAGAGCTGGGCAAGTATCGCATCGTGTTCGCGCCCTCGCTGCATCTGCTGTCCGGCACGGAAGCGGACATGCTCAAGCTTTACGTTCAGAACGGCGGCACGCTCGTGGCCACGTTCAACACCGGCCTGGTGGATGAACACAACATGGCGCCGGACACCGGTTATCCGCATGACCTGACGGACCTGTTTGGATTGCAGGTGCTGGAGTTTGATCCGCTGCCGCCGGGCGAGGAAAATCATCTCACGTTCAAAGGCGCGTTCCCCACGAGCCATTTGCATCCGGCACGTCTCTGGTGCGATATCATTGAACCGAAGGAATGCCAGGTGTTGGCGACCTACGCGAAGGACTTCTACGCTGGCCGGCCAGCGATGACGATGAACACCTTCGGCCTGGGCCGCGCGATCTACATCGGCACGCAAAGCCACCAACATTTCTACCACGATCTTGTGCTCTGGTTGCGGCAGATGGTGGGATTGCATCCGCTGTTGAAAGTGCCGGACACAATCCAGGTAAGCATGCGGGAGAAGGAAGGCACAAAAGTGTTTTTCCTGTTGAACCATCAGAATTCGCCGGTGCGAGTCCAGTTCTACAAACCGATGCACGATTTCCTTACCGGCCAGACGATCTCCGGCAACTACGACATGCCGCCACATGGCGTGCTCGTGCTGGACGAACACCCGGAAACGAAGCATGTGCCGGCGGAGGAATAGGGCGGTGTTGGTCTCCCCCAGCCTTGTATCCGGCAAAAGGGCAGGCCTTCCCAACTGACTGCGAGGCATGCCGCTTCCACCCAAACGCATTCGCCCGCGCGGTCCCAGGAAATCTTCCGCACGGGACAAAGTTCTCGCGGAATGGCGTGGCGTTGATCTCACTGCCAAGGAAGTCGAACGCAGCATTCGCACCAAGTCCGCTCGTGACGTCCTGCCAGGAGTCATGAAGGAACTGCGGATCGACAACCGCCGCGCCGAAGCGGAAATCGTCAAGGTCTGGTGCGAACTGATCGACCCCAACATCGTCGCCCATGCGCAGCCCACCGGAATCAACAAAGGCACGCTGTTCGTGACGGTGGATAGCAACGCCTGGCTCTCAGAAATCGTGCGTTACCGCCGGAAGGAGATTCTCGAACGGCTCCAGCACAGCTTCGGGCGTGATCTGATCACAAGGATATCCTTCCGCGTTGGTTGACTGTAGCGGCGGTCTTTAACCGCCGGTTCATCGAGAGATGACTCCAGCAGACTCAAATCGTCTTCAGTGGAGGCGGAAGCTCTTCGCCTCGTCTCCAGCGGAAAGGAACAGAAGAAAACGAAGGGAACAAAGGCTGCCGCAAACTCAGTTTCCTTCGTTCCCTCATGCGAAAAGAGCTACTTCTTCGCGAAAATCTTGTTCGCTTCCTCCAGCGTTTCCTTCGATCCGATGTCGTACCAGATGCCCGGAACCTTCCACGTATAAACCGGTGTCCGCGGATACAGCCATTGCACCAGCCGTCCCGGTTGATCGGGATTGTTTCCCTCGGCGATGTATTGCCGGATCATCGGGATCACCGACTTCGGATAGTAGTAAAGCGCGATGCCGGTCAGCGTGCTGGTTGGGTTCTTTGGCTTCTCTTCGAAGAACGTGATGCGGCCGTGATCGTCGAGCGTGATGGAGTTGTATTTCTTGATCTGCTCGAGATCGCCCACGTCGTAAAGCGCCAGCACTGGCGCGTTCTTCTCGCGGCAGACCCGGCCGAAGCCTTCCAGGTTCTGGCTGAACAAATTGTCGCCGGCCACCACGATCAAATCGTCGTCCAGGTTGTGCTGTTTCAAGACGAAGTGAATGTCGCCAATCGCGCCAAGCTTGTTGGAATCGTCCGTCGAACCGTCGTTCACGATGGTGAAGTTCATCTTCGAACCCGCGGCGCGATAGCCGTCGGACCATTTCTGGAAATGATCGGCGAACTTCGCGTTGGTCACCACGTAAACGCGGTCGATGTCACTGATCGGCGCGAGATTATCGAGCACGTATTCGATCATTGGTTTGCCGGCCACCGGCAGCAGCGGCTTGGGCTGAGTGAGCGTGAGCGGGTAAAGACGGGTGGCGTAACCCGCAGCGAGAATAATGACTTTCATCGTGTTAAAATCGTTGGCGCTTCAGTGAATGGGCGACACTGTGTCGGGAGCGCCGCCAAGCGTCAACAGATACGATCAAACCTCGCGCGCGAACCATGGGGTGAATTGCGGTTGGGTTTCGGATCGAAAATCTCGCGCGAAGGCCGCCGAGGTCGCGAAGAGGAGATTTACCATGCCCCGAAGGTCCGCGAAATCGATTGGTGCAATGCTGACGCGCGAGCAGCTTCATGTGAGAAATTCCCGGGACGAGGTCCGCCAGCCTTTGCCCCCATCGGCTCAGTCCGGAAATCGAATCACGTTCAACACCCGGTGACCTGAATTCCAAAGGTCATCCAGG
>CAMLLE010000595.1 GCA_946480555.1 uncultured Verrucomicrobia subdivision 3 bacterium | reverse complement strand
TTTCCAGCTTGTCGATCTCGGTGTAGATCGCCTGGAACTTTTCGGCATTGTCAGCGCGGTAGTATTTCCCACCCGTCATTTGCGCGATCTTCTGCAGGGTTCCTTCGTCGATGTCCACGGGCATCATTTGATAAACTTTGCGTCCGAAAATGTCGCGAGTCGGCATTGGCGCCTGGCCGCGGGTGCCGACGCCGATTGTGTATACTTTCGTGCGCAACGCTTTGGCCGCCTCCGCAGCGACGAGCGGCGCGATTTTGCCCGCGTTGTTCACGCCGTCGGTCATCAAGATCACGATTTTGCTTTTCGACTTTAGATCGCGCAGGCGGTTGACGGCGGTGCTGAGGCCCGAGCCAATCGCGGTTTGATTTCCTTCAATGGCGCCGAGTTCAAGCCGGTCCAGGTTTCGAAAAAGAAAGTCGTGATCGAGCGTGAGCGGCGCGGCGATGTAGGCGTGCGAGCCAAACGCAACCACGCCAATCCGGTCGTTCTTACGGTTCTCGATGAACTCCTTCAACACATGCTTCGCCATCGTGAGCCGGTTCACGCGCTCCCCGCGCAACTCGAAATCCTCCGATGCCATGCTGCCGGACAGATCGACCGCGACCGCGATGTCAATGCCGCTGGCGTTCACGCGCGACTCACTGCGGCTGAATCGCGGCTGAGCCAGTCCCAGGATCATCAAGGTCAACGCCAGCCAGCGCAGTGCGGAAAGAAACTGGCCGGAACGGGAGCGGCGCACGTTGAGAACGGCACGCACGAGCTGCACCGATGAATAAACAAAAGCGGGCGGCTGGCCGCGGCGGCCCTTCAGCCACGCCAGCAACGGCAACGCCAGCAGCAGCAACAGGAACCAGGGATGGGCGAACGTCAGGGACATCGAGATTTACGACTGGCGATTTACGATTGGCGATTGGTCGGAGTTCACGTTCTACAATTCGGATTCAATCTCTCGCGCTGTGCGAAGGCAGATTCGTTTGTTCCACTGGTTCAGTTTCATCGATCAGGCGCAAGGCGGAGCTGTGCAGGTCGCGCAACTCCGTTTCGCGCGGTTCGTAGCGGGCGAACTTCACCAGATCGCAGCGCTGCAGAAAATCACCCAGGGTCACTTTTTGATCCGGCAGCAGGAGATCGGTCGCGCCGAGTTCGTTCAGGAATTCTTCCGTGGTGCGTTCGGGCGCGTGGAAGTTGAAACGTTCCTCCAGGTAAAAACGAATCGTGTCGGAAACCGCGACGCAGAATGGCTTGGGCTGGGAAATGAGCGCGAGCGCTTGATCAAGCTTCTGCCGCGCGCGGACGTGGGCCGGGACGGTGGGTGTGGTCGGCACCGTTTGCTGGCGTTTGCGCAGCGCGTGGATGATCCACGCAACGATTGCAATCAGCGCCAGCGCAGCGAGTGTCCACCAGACCCAAAGCCACGGATTCGGAATATCAACCGGCGGCTTGATGTCGCGCAACGCATTCGTGCCGGAGCTAAGCGAGTTGGGCGAATTCGTGGTCATGAATTACAGGATGGGCGCGTGGCTCCGCACGCGCCGATGTTCGACCCAAAGGCAACCGCATCGGCGGAGCGACGCGCCCAACCATGGCGGCGAACTTCGGGTGAGCGTTGGTTGTTCATTGTTGAATGTTCCCCATTCTCAACCTCGCAGCCGCCGCTTCTCGCGTGTTTCGAAAAACCGCCCCAACGCGATTGTATAAGGCTGGTCCGTGCGCAATTGGATGGCATCGATGCCCGCCGTGCGAAACATCCGCGTCACCTCCGCCTGCGTCCGCGCCTGACGGTCCGCGAACGCCTTCCGCTTCCGCGCATCGCCGGTGCTGACTTCCACAATTTCGCCCGTTTCCGCATCCTCGAGGACCAGCCGTCCGAGCGCAGGCAGCTCCATCTCAAACGGGTCAGTGATCTGCACCGCCACCAGATCATGCCGCCGATTCACCTGTTTCAACGTGGTGAACGAAGCTTGCACGAGCGATTCGAGCAGCATCAATTGCGGCCGCATCAGTCCGGCGCGATTCTGAATCGCCGGCGAACCGATGAAATCTGAAATCACGACCGTGATCGCTTTGTGCGTTGTGACGTGCAGCAGGAATTCCAGAGCGGCGTTTAAATCGGTGCCGCGGCGTTGCGGTTCGAAAAACAGCACCTCGCGGATCACCCGCAACACGTGCTTCCGTCCTTTGCGCGGCGGAATGAACTTCTCAACCGTGTCCGAGAAAAGGATCAATCCAACCTTGTCGTTGTTGCGGATCGCCGAGAACGCGAGAACGGATGCGATCTCTGCTGCGAGTTCACGCTTCGATTGTTCGCGCGAGCCGAAGCGTCCCGATCCGCTGACATCCACGACCAGCATGAGCGTGAGTTCGCGTTCCTCGACGAATTTCTTCACGAACGGATGATTCATCCGCGCGGTGACATTCCAATCGATCGTGCGAACTTCATCCCCCGGCTGATACTCGCGCACTTCCTCAAAGTTCATGCCCTGTCCCTTGAAGACGCTGTGATACGCGCCCGCCAGCGACTCGCTCACGAGCCGGTTCGTGCGAAGCTCGATCTGTCGGATTTTTTTGAGAATCTCGCGAGGGATCATGCGCTTGCGAAATGACCTTGCTTGTTTGGCTTAAATTTCATGAATGCGGCTGAAATCCTTGAAGCAGCAAAATCCGACGGGACTGCGCGAGCGGCTGAAATGACTCGCCCGCCAGCGCTTCGCTTCCAAGCCTATTCGTCCGCGGTTCGATCCGCCGGATTCTTTTGAGAATGTCGCGGGG
>CAMLLE010000594.1 GCA_946480555.1 uncultured Verrucomicrobia subdivision 3 bacterium | reverse complement strand
TCCAAAATGGGGAGCAGCCTGATACTTTCCTGGCCCGGCCCCTACCAATTGCTCACGGCCACCAATGTGCTCGGTCCGTATGAGCTGGTCGTCGGGGCAACAAGCCCGGTAACGCACGCCATCGGCGATCCGGAACGCTATTTCCGGCTGGGAATGCCGGTGCACTGAGGTCAACCTCCAAACAGCGACCCTCCGGCAATTGGATCAACCGAGTCTGCTGATTCCTTCTGCCGTTGGTCGCTTTCCAATCCGATCGGGCCGCTCGCAGCCGGCTTCAGTGTGGGTTCGGGGAGTTTGCCGTTGCAGATGCCACAGGCGAAATTGTTTGTCGCCGCGACCACCAAGAGGAGCGGAACCGGTTCTCAGACTGAAACGGGCGCTTCTTCTCCGGCGCTCAGTTCCGCAATCAAGTTCCGCACTTGTTGTTCAATTGCGGCGAGCGCGCGTTCGGGCGGTTCAAATCCCAGATCTTCCACCTGCCAGAATTCAACTTTGGAGAACTGGTTGGGGAACATCCGCTTCATCATCGGCCGATGTTCGCGATCGCACAGCGCGACGCATCGCGGATGAGAATCGAAATCCGAGGCCGTCACCGCCGCTGGCATGCGGGATCTGTTCCGGGGGGCGATTCCCAGTTTGCTCAGTCCGCGCAAAGCGAATTGTGACATAGAGCCCGGATTGATGTCTGGATGCGGCGTGAACCCGAGCGACGTGGCGCGATACGGCAGCTTGCACTCGTCGGCCAGATGGTTGAACAGTTCTTCAGCAAATCGGCTCCGGTAATAATTTCCGGTGCAAAGAAAGAGAACGGTTCGCAGAGGTGCGGCGGACTTGGCTGAAAACTGGGCTGCGTTGGGCGTCATTGGCTTCAGACTGTCAGGAATTTCGTGTGAAGGTTCAATCCAAAAGGTCGGTTGCACCTCCTTGGAGGCGTTCATCCGAGGGCAGCCAGCCAGCACAAGCAAAAATTTCGACAAACCCGTTGACACCCGAATACCCGTTAACTAATTTCCAACGCTGTTAGTCGGGCCGTAAAAGACGCAAAATCCGTTTAGCCCCTCAGTTTTCCGCAAAAAGAAGGCGGGGGAGCGGTTTTTTTGTCTTTATCTAGGCATCAGGATTTTTGGTTTGGCCGGTGCCCATGTAGCTCAGTTGGCAGAGCACATCCTTGGTAAGGATGAGGTCATCAGTTCAATCCTGATCATGGGCTCCACTTAAAGCAGAAGCAGAATACTAATAGCAGCAGTAAACACGAGACAAACACAGCAGGAGATCGCATGGCAAAAGAGCAATTTCAAAGAACGAAACCGCACGTCAACGTCGGCACCATCGGCCACGTTGACCACGGCAAATCTACCCTGACCGCTGCCATCGTCGCAGTTCAGAACCGCAAAGGCATGGCCCCGGCCATCTCCTATTCGGACATTACCAAGGGCGGCACGGTGCGTGACGAAACCAAGACCGTTACGATTGCTGTTTCTCACGTGGAATACGAAAGCCCGAAGCGCCACTACGCGCACGTCGATTGCCCTGGCCACGCTGACTATGTGAAGAACATGATCACCGGTGCTGCGCAGATGGACGGTGCGATTCTCGTCGTTAGCGCTGCGGACGGCCCAATGCCCCAGACCCGTGAGCACATTCTGCTCGCCCGTCAGGTCGGTGTGCCGAGCATCGTTGTCTGCCTGAACAAGGTTGACCTCGCTGACGCGGACCTTCTCGAGTTGATCGAGATGGAAATTCGCGACCTGCTCACCAAGTATGGTTTCCCTGGTGATAAGACCCCGATCGTTCGCGCTTCTGCGACGGCGGCTCTCGCTGGCAAGCCTGAAGGCGAAAAGGCGATTGGTGACCTGCTTGACGCGCTGGACAGCTTCATCCCTGATCCGGTTCGCGAAGTGGACAAGCCGTTCCTCATGTGCGTTGAAGACGTTTTCAACATTGAAGGCCGTGGCACAGTTGTGACTGGTCGTGTGGAGCGCGGTGTTCTCAAGAAGATGGACGAAGTTGAAATCGTCGGTCTCCGCGACACCCGCAAGACGGTCGCAACGGACATCGAAATGTTCCGCAAGCTGCTTGACAGCGCGAACGCTGGTGACAACGTCGGCGTGCTGCTCCGCGGTACCAAGAAGGAAGAAGTTGAACGCGGCATGGTTCTGGCCAAGCCGGCTTCCATCACTCCGCACACCAAGTTCAAGGCGGAAGTGTACGTCCTGACGAAGGATGAAGGTGGCCGTCATACGCCGTTCTTCACCAACTACCGCCCGCAGTTCTACTTCCGCACCTCGGACGTGACGGGAACGTTGCAGCTGCCGCAGGGTGTCGAAATGGTGATGCCTGGTGACAACGTTGCGGTTGAAGTGGAACTGCAGAAACCGGTGGCCATGGAAAAAGGTCTCCGCTTCGCGATTCGCGAAGGTGGCCGCACGATTGGTGCGGGCCGCGTTTCCGAAGTCCTCAAGTAATTCGGTTTTGGACAATCTGGAGTGCGGGGATAAACTCCCCGCCTCCTTTTTTGTCCTGTAGAGAGCGGAAGCTCGACGGTAGTAGGGCGTTAGCTCAATTGGTAGAGTAGCGGTCTCCAAAACCGTTGGTTGCAGGTTCAAGTCCTGCACGCCCTGCCAGCCTCGCTCGCAGCAACGGCAAAGGCGGCCGCCGCGCCGATGCGCAGCATGGACGGGTTAGGCTCGCTGAGCGAAATGCGAGCCTCGGCTCGATAAGCCAGTGTGGCGAAGTTGATGGTTGAGAGTTGATGGTGCGGTGATCCGGTGTGGCGGCGATC
>CAMLLE010000593.1 GCA_946480555.1 uncultured Verrucomicrobia subdivision 3 bacterium | reverse complement strand
CGGTCCTTTGGATCGTCGCCGTTATAGTACTTCAACCGGTTCATGTCTTCGAAGTCGAAGAACAGGGAACCTTTGCTGCCGTTGATTTCGATCTCGATATGATTGCGCCGGCCCAGCGCGTAACGGGTTGCTTCCAGGTTCGCGAGCGTGCCGCCATTCATCCGGCCGAGGAACATCGCGGAATCGGGCGCGGTCACAGTGCCCATTTGCTTTTGCGCTCGCGTCGTTGAGGATCCGTTCTTGGGCGGCGCAGCTTCAGCTGGCAGCGGGCGTTCCGGGATGAAGATGTTCGTGATGCCGCTGACTTCGGTAAATTCGCCCACGAGATACCGTCCGAGATCGATGATGTGCGAATTGATGTCGGAATGAACACCGGCGCCGCTGGTCTCCCGTTGCAATCGCCAGTCCACGGGGAAATCCGGATCGACGAGCCGGTCCTGCGCATAGCGGGCGCGGAAATGAAAAATGCGCCCCAATGTGCCCTCCGTTAGAAAACGCTTCGCCAGGGCGATCGCCGGAATGCGTCGGTAGTTGTGGCAGACCATGTGAACGCAACGCGACTTCTGTGCGGCGTTCCACATGGCTTGCGCCTGCTTGAGATTCAACGCGAGCGGCTTTTCGCAGAGGACATGCTTGCCATTTTGCAGCGCCGCGATCGCGATTTCGGCATGGGAATCGGTTGGTGTCACGATGTCCACGATGTCGATCAGCGGCGATTCGACGATTTCGCGCCAATCTGTGCAGGCGTTTTGCCAGCCGAATTGCGCACGCGCGGCCTGGACGGCGTTTGCATTGCGGCCGCAGATGGTGTGCATTTCGACGCGGCCTTTGAGCGGAAAGAAGCGGGGCGCCTGGCGCCACGCGTTCGAATGGGCCTTCCCCATGAAACGATAACCGACCATTCCGACGCGCAGTGTCCTGGCCATAGAAAGTTGGGGTTGAATTAACGTCCGGCGACTTTATAGTGACCCACGTTTTTCAAGTCAACCGGCATGTCCGCCGCGCTCCCGGCAGTTTTCATCAAGCCGTTGGTGTTTGCGGATTCGGTGACTGACCGAACGCTATGCCCTTTACTGCAGCTGAAATTGCCAGACACCTCCACGGCGAAGTGGTTGGCGACGCTTCCACGGTTCTTTCCGGATTCGCGCCCGCCGACCGCGCCCAGACGGGTGACCTGACGTTTGCCGAAAATGTCGATTACCTCGCGCGCGCCGAGCAAAGCGCGGCTTCAGCGATCATCGTCGATACCACGGCGGCCTCCAGCAAAGTGCTGATTCGCGTGCCCAATGCGCGCATCGCCTTTGCCAAGGCGCTGGCGTTGTTCTTCCCTGAACCCGCTTTCGCCGCGGGCGTTCATCCCACTGCCGTCATTGCGCCGTCCGCTCAGGTGGATGCCTCGGCGCACATCGGACCGCATTGTGTAGTGGGCGAAAAGGTCCGCATCGGCGCCCGCTCGGTATTGCAGGGCGGAAACCACATTGGCGCGGGCAGCCAGCTGGGCGAGGAAGTGAACTTGTTTCCGAATGTGACGATTTACGCACGGACGGAGATCGGGAATCGCGTCCGGATTCATTCTGGAACGGTGATCGGCTCCGACGGTTTCGGCTACGTCCAGGACAACGGCGTGCATCGCAAAGTGCCGCAGATCGGGAACGTGATCATCCGCGATGATGTGGAAATCGGCGCGAACGTGACGGTGGATCGCGGCGCGCTTGGACCGACGGTCATCGGGAAAGGCACGAAGATCGACAACCTCGTCCAGATCGCGCACAACGTCGTTCTTGGTGACGGTTGTTTGGTGATCGCGCAAGTGGGCATCGCCGGCAGCACGAAAGTGGGGAACTACGCGATTCTTGCCGGCCAGGCTGGCATTGCCGGACATCTGCGTTTGGGCAACCGCATTCAGGTCGCCGCGCAATCGGGCGTGATGAACAACATCCCGGACGGCGAGAAATGGCTCGGTTCGCCCGCGCAACCGGATCGCCAGACCAAGCGCCAGATGATTGCGATCCAGCATTTGCCCGAGCTGTTGCGGCGCGTGAGTGAATTGGAAAAGCAGCTGGCCAAGACGGCGGAGCCGAAGTGAGGGGATTTACGATTGGCGATTGGCGATTTGTGCGGGGAGACTTTGTTTTGGATAGAGTCCTTGCTGCGCGGGACGTCGAGGTGGCCAGATCCGGGCCATAAACGGCAATCCGCAATCCGTATTTGCGAAGCGGAAATCTGAGATCGGAAATTCCAAATTTCCTGTTAGCCATTGCATTCCTGAATGCAATCGGCTCTTATGGCGCGGTGAGTTTTGAGTGCCGTTCAGTTTTTTCAGCCAGATCGAAATGTGTAGAGTGTCAGCCGTTTACGGTGGGCGTTGAAATCATGAGCCAACCTCGGTGACGTTCGAATCATGGTGATTGAAATCCCTAGCACGCGGGATATGGGTGATCAGGGCACGTTCGAATCCATGCTGCGGACCAGCATCCACGCAGGCATTTTCATCGTCGATTCTTCCGGAAACATTCCCGCCCTGAATCCCGAAGCGGCACGTGTGCTTGGCATCGGCTCGTCGCAATCTCAACCTTCCCTCGATCAACTGCCGGAGAGCCTTCGCGCAATTGTCCTCGAGGCCCAGCGTTATTCCACGCCGGTGCAGAATCGCCGCATCGTCCTCAGTGCGGGACATGCCACGCCCGTGTTTGCATCGGTCACCGCCACGCCGTCCGCGCTGACTACGCCGATGATTCTTGTGACGCTTCAGGTTGAAGCGCCGACCGGCCAGACCGAGCACAACCTGC
>CAMLLE010000592.1 GCA_946480555.1 uncultured Verrucomicrobia subdivision 3 bacterium | reverse complement strand
CACGGGTGGAGCGAAGCGGAACCCGTGGAAGGAAGAAAAAGAAATCAAGCCCCGGCAGGGGCGGCAGAATCCGTCGCCCGCTCCGGGGTGAGGCATCCATGTGATCTGCAACCACGGGTTCCGCTCGCGCCTCACCCGCCTGCGCGGCCGTAGCCGCTTCGGCGCGGCGAAGGCCCGTGGCTACCAGCTGGCGCTCCTTCGGAGCTGGGGCACCTGGCTTTTGAGACAGCCTCGGCAGCACAGCCCTAACTTGATTTCGGAGCGGAGCTGCCGCTCCGCGCCTATTCATCCGCTTCGTTCCGGCTCAGCGCGTCGAAGCCGCGACCAGCTCCCTGACTTTGTCTTCAATTGCCATGACGCCGGGGTGTCCCGCTTCGACAATTTTTCCTTCACGATCCAGAATGTAACAGGTGGGCACACCGCGAATACGGAATGCCCGAGGCGCCGGCGCTTCCCAGCCGCCTTTGCCAGCCCACGCGTTCATGGTCTTGTTCCAATCGTTCTTCTTCAGGTGCTGGTCCAGAGTTTCCCGGTCGTCATCGATGCTGAGCGCGACGAACGCAACCTTGTCCTTCCACTCGGGATGCTTCTCCACGTAGGTCTGCATTTTGGCCATCGGTTTCTGGCATGGTCCGCACCAGGTGGCCCAGAAATCCAGCACCACCACTTTGCCGCGCAACTCGGCCAGCTTCATGGTTCCGCTGTCGCCCAGGCAGGTGAACTCGATGTCAGGCGCGAGCATTCCAGGCGGCAGCGATCCCCGTTCCGCCACGTGCGCCTCGAGTTCGATCTGCGCAGCAATTTCGGAGGACACGATCCCGTCGGGCAGCGATCTCCAATGGAGATTTTCCGAGACATACCATTTGCCACCCATCCGCTGCGCTTCGCCGACGCCAACGAGGTATGCGCCCGTGAGCGGCTTCCCGTTGGCAGACCTGGAGTCGGAAGTCACATTCAACTTCAGAATCAGGTTCCGGCCATCCAGCCCCTCGACACCGGTTCCGCGTTGATACACATACTTGAATTCCGCGGATTCAATTTCGATCTTCGCGTCTTTGAGATCGATTCCGGCGGCTTCCATCTGCGTGAAGGTCAGCACCGACGCGAGCTGCTTTTCGCGATAGGATTTCCAACGGCCTTCGTAATCGGCGCGAGCCGGGCGATACTCGGGCGGCGCCTGCTTCAGGATCATGTTCCAGCCGGTTTCGAAGTCCGCCATGGCATTCGATTCAAAGTAGCTGAGGCTCCGGTGGCGCAGGCAATTCACGATGCCTTCCGCAAAATCTTTCAATGCGGGATCAACACTCATGTCCACCGGCTTATGTTCCGAGACCTTTTCCAGCAGAGCGATCTCGATCTTGTCCTGATCGTTTCCCACTCCCGGCGGAAAGCTCTTCCATTGAAGCCCATCAGAAATGCGCCAGCCACGGTGCGTCCGGATGACACCTTTCAATATGAGCACATATTTGCCTCGAAGGTGCTCAGCGACATTGGTGGCACCGGCGGGGAGCTGCAAAATCAGTTCTGACGCGGACAGGTAAGGCCAGCCCTTGTCGCCCGATTCCGAATCGCCGAAGAAAATGGTTCCGTTGAAATTCGTTTCAATCGTCGCTGCGAGGGGAACGTTCGCGAAATCCAGTTTCAACCGGCTGGCTGTCTCCAACAATGCTGCTGAGCTTTGAAGAACGGACGAGCCGTAATGGGCGATTTGAGCGGACTTGGGAAGAGTGGACGCGTTCGTGGAATCAGTCGGGAGTTCCCAGTCTTTTTCCGAAGGGGCCACCCGCGAAAAAAACTGGTTTGTGTCGCCGGATTTCAGCAGGTCGATCACAGCGTCACCCAGAGCCTGAAACTCTGGGCCGGTGGCAATGCCAGTTCGAGCGGCGCCGTGAAGAGAAAACGCGCCGGTTCCCAATGCCATGCAAACGAACAGCCGAACGATGATCCCGAAGTGTGATTTCATTGTTTGTCCTTTCCTTGAACCGATCGGAACCTTGGCAGCGCCAAAAAATTCAGGCAAGCGCAGAAAACTTGGCCTCGCTGGAGAAGGGCGTGATCGAGGGTGGGCAATATCGTCCTCCTTCCCGTTGCTCGAATCCAAACAATCGAGAAGGAGGACGAGGAAGATGACGACCATCCCAGATTGTTCCTGACCGCGACTTGCCGCACGACGTGGGACGATCGCGATCCGAACGTCCGCCCAGTCTCAGGGTTGATCCGGAATCTCGGCCTCGACCAACTTCGCCAGCAACGTCAGCGATTCCTGCCAGCCGAGGTAACACGCTTCGGCGGGAATCACCGCGGGAATCCCTTCTTGAGTGACATTGAGTTCCGTGCCGCAGAAGACCTGCTTCAACACCACGGTTGTGATCATCTCGCCGGGCAGATTGGAATCGTCAAACTTGTCGGTATAACGCAGGAGTTCGCCAGGCTTGAGTTCAAGATACTTGCCGCCGAACGAAATGTTGGTGCCCGTGCTGAAGTTCGTAAACGACATCCTGTAAATGCCGCCCACCCTGGCGTCCGCCTGGTGAACCTTGCCGGTAAATCCATTCGGTGGAAGCCATTTGACCATTGCATCGGGATCCAGAAACGCGCGGTAAACTCGCTCTGGTTTGGCGCGGAGCACACGGTGAAGTCGAACTGTGTTGGTGTTGTTTGCTGTCATAATGTTGTGATCGTTTTCTGTATGACGAATGGCCAAGGGATTTCAGGACAACGGACGCACCACCCGGCCTGCATGGTTTCGAAAAATTACTTGTGAACCTTCCGCCATCCGAACTCGGAGCCTTGCCGGAACA
>CAMLLE010000591.1 GCA_946480555.1 uncultured Verrucomicrobia subdivision 3 bacterium | reverse complement strand
CGTGCTGCGGCTGATCTCCGACACAGCCGCGCTCCATTTTTCAGACAGGCTCTGAAACCAAGCTCAAGGCCGAACCGTCGCAATGGCCGCCTGGAGTTCCTGCAGATATTTCTCCGCTGCCGCCCGGGCCTGCTCCAGCGTGACGGCTTCGTAGAGCGCGTCCTCCTCGTCGGAATGCGCGTAGCCCAGCCCGTAGAGTTCATCCAGCGCGCTCGTGGTGGCGACGTTCCCCAAGTCCTGACGCGCGATCTTCTTTTGACCGATGATTTTTGCTTTGGCGCGTTTCAATTCGGCTTCGCTCAACCCGGATTCGCGCAACAGCCCGGCTTCATGCAGCAATTCCTTCTCAACGAGCTCCACCTTCTCCGGCATCGTGCCGACGTAGAAAGAAAAGTAGCCAGGTACCAGTCCGGGGAAATGTTGCGCGCCGACGTAGTAAGCGAGTCCTAGTTCGTCGCGGATGCGCAGGAACAGCCGCGATCCGAGGTCGCTGCACGTTTCTTGAATCAAATCCAGCGCGTAACGCTCAGGCGTGTTCAAGGTCGTTCCCGGAAAGCCAATCACCAGCACGGCTTGCTTCTTGTCACGGATTTCCGTCACGCGCTTTTGCGAAGCAGCTGCCGCAGCTATCCGCCGCATCTTTGCGGACAACTCGGCCATGGCGGGATTCGGCTTCCAGCTTCCGAACGATTTTTCGACGGTCGCGCGAACTTCAGCTGTGTTGACGTCGCCGAAGATGGCGAGCACGCAATTGTTTGGGACGGTGAATTGCGCGTGGAACTGCTTCAGATCTGAAACCTGAAGCTGTTCCAGGCTCTTTTCGTTGCCCAACGGGTCGAGGCCGTAACTGGCGTCGCCGAACAACGCCCGGCGCATTGCGACGCTGGCGCTCTTCAGCAAATGATCCCTTTGCGCCTGGAGATTCGCGAGCTGCACCTCGCGTTCGCGTTCCAATGCATCGGCCGGAAACGTCGGATTCAGCAACACATCGGCCACCAGATCGAGGCCGGTTTTGAAATCGCTGCTTAGCACTTCGGCATTCACGCCGAAGCTGTTGTTGCCGCCGTAACTGTCGATGTGGCCGCCGACCGATTCGATTTCGTTCGAAATGTCTTCCGCCGAACGCGTCGCGGTTCCCTTGAGCAGGAGCTTGCCCATGAGTTGGGTCACGCCGTTGTTTTCCGGCGTTTCCGTCAGCACGCCGCCCTGAAAGACGGCGCGAAATTCCACGAACGGCAGCCGATGATCCTCCTTCACGAGCAGCTTCAATCCATTCGCTAACTCGAATTTCTGAATCGGATGTTCGCTGGATTGTTCGCTGTGCGAGACCGCTTTCGGCGCGCAGCCATTGGGTAGCAAGGCGAACAGGGTGCGGTTTTCGGCGGTCAGATATTGCTTTGCGACGCGTTGAAGATCGGCGGGCGTGATGCGCTTCACGGCTTCGAGATAGCGCGCGGAAAAATTCAAATCGTTCGCTGCGATCCAGCTTCCGCCCAAATCCTGAGCCTGGCCCTGCATCGTTTTGCGCGACGACAGCGTTCCCGAAATGAATTGCTTCACCGCTTTGCTGAGTTCTCCCGCAGATACCGGAGCGGATTTCATTTTTTCCACTTCAGCCAGCATTGCGTCGCGGGCGGCGGCGAATTTGTCGCCATCAACAACCGCGCTCATGCCGAACAAGCCCGGATTTCCCGGGCTGTAAGTCCAGGCATCCACATGGTGAACGAGCGCCAGTTTCTCGCGGACAGTTTGATAAAGGCGCGAACTGCGGCCGCTGCCGAGCAACACGGCGAGCACGTCGAGAATCGGCACTTCGGGATGACGCAGGTCGGGGATGTGCCAGGCGAAATGAAAATGTCCGAGTTCGATCGCCGCTTCTTCCACGATCTCGCGCGCTGCCGTCTGATGCGGCTCGTTCGGCAGAACCATCGGCGGAATCGGCCGCGCCTTGGTTTTCTCGTAAGCCGTCTGGATCTGGCTGACGACGTCTTCATTCTTCACATCGCCCACGACGACGTAGAAGACATTGTTCGGCGCGTATTTTTCTTCGTAGTAGCTGCGGATGTCCTGGGGTTTGACTTCGTTGAAGATGTCGGGATAGCCGATGATCGTGAAGCGATACGGGCTGCGCGTGTAAGCGGTTTCGAACAACCGCCGGCTCGAACGGCGGCCGGGATCATCGTAGCCCATGTCCATTTCGCGGCGGATCACGTCCATTTCCTTAGCCAGTTCATCCGGCGGCAAGGCCGCGTTCTGCATGATGTCGCAGAGGATGTCGATCGCGGTGCGCGCGCCGGTGTTGGGGACGTCGATGTGGTACACCGTCCGGTCGAAGCTCGTGTAAGCGTTCATGTAGCCGCCAGCCTCCTGCACCTCCTGATCGATGCGGCTGCCGGGACGGCTGCTGGTGCCTTTGAAGAGCATGTGTTCCAGCACGTGCGAAAGCCCGGCGCCGAGCCAGCGCCCCTCATGAATGCTGCCCGCCATGCACCAGGCTTGAGCCGAGACGACTGGCGCGGAATGATCCTCTCGCACGATGATGGTGAGCCCGTTCTTGAGCGTGGTGACGCGCACATCCGGTGGAATGGCCGGAACTTCAGTCCCTGTTGCTGGCGTAATCATTCAAATTGGAGCGCCAAGGTAGCTGAGGAGGGCAAACAATCAACTTTCACGGCGGCGGAGGGAATTGCCTGAATGGACCACGTCGCAGGCGAGGGGTGTCTATCGACCAGACTCAATCTGCACGTTGGGATCCGGAACCCGGAAACCTACTCGCCATTTTAGATTCAACGCCGAACCCTC
>CAMLLE010000590.1 GCA_946480555.1 uncultured Verrucomicrobia subdivision 3 bacterium | reverse complement strand
GAACGGATTTCCAACGAGACAGCTGCCGCGCGCAATGCCCGTTCTGCATCCGCCCATGGCAGTCCTTTCGCGGCTGCTTGATCCAGCGCCTGCCGCAACGGCGCAGGCAAGGTGAGCAGCCGGTCCGTCAAGCGAACCGCTGATTCGAGAGTTTCGAAGAATTCGATGAACCTCCGGCAAATCGGCACCGCTGCTTTGCTCGCGCGCCATTCGTGCGACAACTCAGGGATCGCTGCAGCAGTGAACAGGCGTGTCGATGACAAAACATCTTCCAAGTCCTGAATGGCAGCGGCGCGGTTCGCTGAGAGTTCCAGTTGCTCAATGAACGCTTGCGCGGAACTCGGGAGCGTCTTCAACACTTCTCCCACTTTGCCACGAAGTGAAGCGTTCGCCGGGGTTTCGGAGCATTCCAGGAGGTTCAGCAGCTCCGGCAGGCCATCCCGAAATGCGAGCAGAATCTCATCGCCTGGCGCCGCTGCTGCGTTGATTCCCAAAACACGATCGAGCAAGTCGCTCCACAAGTGGCGCGACTTTAGCCCGAGGTAAAACTGCCGTGCTCGTTCAATCGGCTCGGGTGCCAAAGGCAGCGCAAAGGGACCGAGCGCTTCCGCGGCAGCGCGCTTTGCACCCCAGGCAAAGAAACGTTTCCAAGACACCGCAATTGCCGACCACTGTTCCAATGCGAGCACACGGCGATTGCAGTCCGCGAGGCTGGGAAGCGGGGCTTTCAACTGAAGGAACATCTCACGGTCCAGCGGCCGCTCCAGCCGGTCGCGGTCGCTGTTCAGAACGGCGATCTCATCGCGCCATTTGCGCCAGTCCTGCATGCCGCTCAGACGTGCCGCGACATCGGCGAGGCCACGTTGGAAAACGGATCGAAAGCGATCTGCGAGCTCCTTGCGTCCGATTGACTGCTCTCGCGCGGGAACGTTTGGATCGAGCACGAGATTCGTCTCGCCGCAAGCATCCACCTTCTCCGCCGCTGACCTCGCTTTCTCCAGCGCGCCACGAACCGCAGTTGGGTCCGCAGCCAGCCAGCTG
This sequence comes from uncultured Verrucomicrobia subdivision 3 bacterium, assembly GCA_946480555.1. The sequence goes on along the minus strand of CAMLLE010000590.1, from coordinate 1,786 downwards.
GCGGTCGAAATGCCGAGCCGGCCACGAAACGGATTCTCGGGCCAGCGTGCCGCCAGACCGCGATTCAGAATTTCCTCCGCGTCGGCGCGATGAGTCCGGAGCAAAGTGCTCGTGACACCTTTCACCTCGGGCAGGTCCACACCCGCGGCACTGCGGAGCTGCAGCCATTCACCGCACAGTTCATGAAAGCTCCGCTCGCCATTCGCGGTCGAATGCAGGCAATCAAAATAACCACGGAGCTCGGCATGCAGGTGGTTCAAGCGTTCGTTCACCAGCGCCAGTTCACGCTGCGGATCAACAATGGGCTTTGCTTCCGCCAGATTCTCCAGCCGCTCGCGCAGACTCAAATACAGGTCGCGCCGGTCGCGCTGGGGATCGTGAATGACGCCGCACAACGTGCCGAGCCCCATGCCATCGAGGCGATACTTCACCACGTCCAACGCCGTCCGCTTGTCGCAGACAAAGAGCACGCGTTCGCCACGCGCAAGATGATCGCCAATGACGTTCGCGATGGTCTGGCTTTTTCCGGTGCCTGGCGGGCCGTGGATAACCAGCGCCCCGCTGCGACGCGCGTGAGCCACAGCTTCGGCCTGGCAGGGATCCGCCTGCGTGACGAGCAGCTGGCTGGAGAAATCTCGCCGCGATGGGCCCGAACTGTGTTGCTGCAAATCAGCCGCGGGCGGGACTGCTTTGTCCCCGGGCTCCGCCAGGGCTTGCGTGGACAGAAATCCTTTCACCGGATTCACCAACGCAGCCTCGTTCTCCATCATCCATTTTGTGTCCCGCAGCAAACCGGGATTTACGAGCGGAAACAGACCGATGACTGCCGAGGGGAGCAGCGCGGGCTGGTCCGGCAGTTCGTCCGTGCGCGGAACTGGCACGAGCGGCGTGGTTGAATTGAATTCCGACACCGTCTGAATCGCCGCGGCTTTTCCAATCAACGCCAGCACATCGGCGACTTCCCGCCAGGGATCTTCGCCGCTGTCGTCCGCAAACAAATTCTCGGTGGAGGCGCCAGTCTGTTGTTCGATCCATGCCAGCAAAGCCGGGTTTGGCTGAACGAGGTCCACTCCATCGGCTGCCAGCTCAATCGTCACACCGGGGTTTGTGCCGCGGCGCACGCGCAGATTGATGGGTACCAGCGCAGCCGGAGCCAGCACGCGACCGGTCTTCACGCCCTGTCGATCGTTGGTGGGCGGCAAGGAAATCAGTGGGAAGCCGACAAACAATGCGTGTTCGCCGTGGTCGTTGTAGTAGTCAGTGGCGTCCTCCACAATGTCGCGCAGCTTGTCCAGCACGCGTGACTGGCGGTCATGATTCGTTCGCGCCGTCCTTTGAGCTTCCGTCCACTGGCTTTCGGGATATTCCGGCCGGCGAAATGCCGGCACGCGCGCGGCGATTTCAATGGATTGACCAGCCAGCAGTTTGCCGATGAGTCCCGCGGGATCGTCGCTGCGCAAATGCTGAAGATCGAGAAAATCGAGGCGCTGACGGCTGTGGTGCGGACGCGCGTTAAGCCCCGGACCGGAACACAGAGCCGCGTAAAGACGCTGAAGCATCGCACGGAGAATCATGCGTCGGCATTATGCACTTCGAGCGATGTCGATCAAGGAACTGTGGCGGCTCACGCGACCATCTGCGGGAGAGCGGGCGGCCCCTCAGCCTCGGGCGCCGCATTCAAGCCTTTCCTTGGCTTCTCAAGTTCTGATAATTAACACCGACAAAGTTTCATTCACTATGTGTGGCATCATTGGATACGTGGGCAAAAAAACCGCAACGCCCATCC